>SXPO01000257.1 GCA_005793285.1 Nitrospiraceae bacterium | reverse complement strand
TACTTCCTGCGGCTCATTCTTTTCCATCTGCATCGCTCCTTTCGGTTGCTGTGAGTGGCGAACTTCCAGTTGATGCGTACGGTCTATGAAATTGTGCCAACACGGTACCAGTCTGAGCTCGATATTGAATCGGCCCCGGCTGTTGTGACGATGCTGTGCGGCTCAGATAGAGCCCAATGCCCTCCTTTCCAGACAAGTCAAAGGCTCCATCGAGCGATTGCGAACACCTTCTCCAGCCTGTCCCATGTAACCCACCGAACACCTCACCGAGCAGAAAAACTGAGAGCGCCCCTGTAACCGCTTCCCACTTGATCGTTCATTAGATGAGCCTAATACAGCGCAATCTATCTGCCAAACCACCTATGTATTCCTATACATCAGCCCTTATAGTCTTCCACCATGACAGTGTCAATACCCTTACCTTGGAGTTCAATGAGTGGCACTGAATGAACGTCCATATCGCGATACAGGATCAACAACTCGCGCAACAGATCAAATCCGGCACGGATCATTCTCTATCCCCACCGGCATCATTACACAACGGGCAAGGGAGGCCCATCAGGAAAACCCTGAAAGAGACACAGGAAATCACTGAGGAGATTCAGGAGGCAGAATAATCACCGCCGCCGCCTTTTGTTTTGACAACCATTCCTGCTAGACTGACTTGCTTCGTCATTTTTGTCTTTGTGAGAGACTATCGCCATGAACCCTGTATCGCCATCGCCGTTACACATATCTATCCGTAGTCGTCACCTGTTGATGGGATTCCTAGGCTTACTGTTGGCCGGCTGCGTCAGCCCAAAAATTCCCGTCACGACTATTCATCAAGACTCTCGAAGCGCCGTGTTCATCGAGACCCTATCCGACAAGTCGTTTCGCGCGGCGCATCCCATCAAGTTGGATGAAGCGATCCTGGCAGACCTGTTGCGGGGCGTGCACACCAAGGAAAAAACCGACATGTTGTTATTGATCGGTAAAGCGATACGCACCACCGATCTGAGCGACGCCCGCACCTTTTTCGAGGACGACATTGAGATATTGACCCCGCACCTCACCGCAGCCCTGGCGCAAGCGACGCCGAATCAACGAATTGGATTCCGCCTGTCTCACACGCCGACAGTTCCAGTCCAGTCGAAAAAGGGCAGCCCGAACGTCGAAATCACGGCTGGCTACCTCTTCGCAGACGGCCTCTCGCTTCATTTCACGTTGACCCAATATCGCCATGTGCCCGGCAAGGTTGAAACGAGTAAGAAAGAACCGCGTCCGCTGCCGGATCCGGACGGCCTGCGGGATCGTGAAATCAAATTCATCCCGGAAGCTGCGATACGCCAGGATGCCGACAATGAGTCGAGCTGGTTCAGCGGGCCCACCGACCGCACGCTGGTCATCGATTATCAGCTGCTGACCAAACTGCTTGCCATGCCGCCGGAGCCGCAGCGCCCTCTGTTGCCTCAAACCGGACGTCCCGTTCCATCGGCATCAACACCCTCGGTCCAATCCTATCAACCGACGCCGGCTGCAAGCGATGCCGAGCTGCGCGCATTCAGAGAAGAATTAAAAGCGATGCAGAAGAAACTGTCTGAGCAGAACGCCGAACTGGAACGGCTGAAAAAGTCCTCCGCCACAAAATAGCCGGCTCTCCCGCCTGACTTCTATGCGGAAGAACCGCTCATCCGGACTTGGGCAAGGGAAGCACCTCGCTCGCGGGACCGAACCAGCCCCTTCGAGTCAGGCCGCTCCATCACCCGCGCTCCTCGCCGCGCTTCGCTTGCTCTCGACCAACGACGTCTACAGGATGGCGCCCAAGGAGTCCGTCGTCCGTGGATATGAGTATTACTTGCAGCAGCGGCTGCGGCGGTACCTGTGGAGCTCTGACGGCGCGTTGCTGACGGCACAGGTGCAGGGGACTCGGCTCTATACGGTCCTCTTTTCGCTGAACGAATTCCTTGAAGCCTCCTGCGATTGTCCGGCCTGGAACCAGGACTGGCTCTGCAAACATGTGCTATGCGCCTGTTTCACGACCACCCATGTCCTCTCGCCAGAGACGTTCGGAGTACAGGCCTGGCAAGACACCAGACGGCCGCTGCTCCAAGCCCAGTTGCTCGGCGACAGTCCGATCCACGCTGCGCCGGCCGGTACCCTGTCCGTCGGAACAGCTCGAAACAGATCCGCCGGAAGGAGACCAGCCTACGAGATTGTCATCGATGTCCGGCACCAGCACCCACGCCTTCTGATCTACCGGAACGGCCTGCCGCTGTCAGGGGGATGGGATTCTACAATCCCGTCTGAACTAGTGCCGCTCCTCCAAGGGTCCTGGTATTCAGGCTGTGGGGAAGACCCGTTACTCCGCTACCTCCGATCTCACGATACACCCTACCCAATCGTGCTGGCGACGACGACAGAGTCGATCCCCCTCCACTGTGACCGGTCGGTCACATGCCGGAGCAAGACGGAACTGGGCCTCGCCGGAGATCAGGTAACAGTCCGCGCAATCTGTCTTGCCGACGATATCCCACTGGAACGTATCGTTTGTTTCAGAACATTTGTGATCGATGTGAACGGCAGACGGCTGCTCCATCTGAAAGATGACAGTGGATGGGCCTCCTTCCATTCACTCCGGCAACGATTTCAAGAGACCCAGCCGTTTTTCGACTCCGATGACGATGCCGGTGAAGGATCGTCTTCTCTGACATTGCCGGATGTTGAAGCTGGGTATCGGCAAGACCCCGACCAGAAAATGGAGTTCACGATCTCGCTGGATTCATTCCAATCGTCGCAAATCGATGTGGCACACAAACATGCCGATCGGGTCTTGCGCGATCTGACCCTCAAAATCGATGGGCAAGTGATACCGGTTCACCGAACAGACGGTCTCTCTGCGAATGACGCATCGTCCTATGCGCTGATCTTAAAACCGCCGCCCAACGATGGAGACGCCTCGCTCACCCCCTGGACATTGCAGGCGCAATGCCACCGCGGCGAGGTCCGGTTCGCTCCAAGCTTTGCGGCATTCGGATGTATCCGGGCCTTGGAGCAAGGCCGCGCCCTGTCCGGCGCATTACGCGCGCGCAAGCGAACAGCAGTGCTCTACGACATGTTTTTCAGGCTACTGTCCGTACGCGACCCCAAGGAACGAGGTCAGCGCATCAAAACGGCCATCGCCCTGGAAGGCTGGCCGCACAGGGTCAGTATCGACGCTGTCCGGTGGCTCAAACAGAATTTATCCGATTATGCCAGACAGGATCTTCGGCTACAGCTACGCGCAGGGCGCTGGGAGTTGCTGCCCGTCGAGAAAGCCCGCGAGGCATTGCTGTACCACATCCCGTTCAGCTTCTTCGGTCCACCTATTTTTCGCGGCATGCGGCGCAGCGACGAGATGACGCTCGACGCACTTCAGTTATTCCCCCGATTGCCAGCCCTTTTTGACGCACTGACCGGCGCCGGTATCGCATTGCTCTATGAGGGCAAGCCGCTTCAGTCCTCGCGCTGGGATTGTTCGGTTCAGGTAGATCGCGGCGGACAGGACACGACCGGGATCGACTGGTTCGAGATCCGCCCGGAAATCCGGTGCGACGGCGCGGCGATGGAAGAAGCCGACTGGCAGTCCGCGCTCCGCCAGGGAGGACTGGTCAATATTAAAGGACAACTGCGCCTGCTGGACAACCACACGTTGGAGCAGCTGCGCGCGATTCTCGACCTGACAGGATCGCCGGCGGCCGATCGAGGCGCTGCGCACATCGTCCGAGTGCCGAGGCTCCAGGTCCTCGACTGGCTGGCCTTGCGCGAACAAGGCATTACCGTGTCGCTGCCCGCTGAAGACGAAGCCGTGCTCGCCCGCCTGTTGCGATTCACACGAATCGCCTCCCGGCCTCTCCCGAAAGGTGTGCGCGCGACGCTCCGCCCCTATCAAGAGGAGGGCTATGCCTGGCTGGCGTTTCTCTACGAGCATCGCTTCGGCGCCTGCTTGGCGGACGATATGGGGCTGGGCAAAACACTTCAGGCAATCTGCCTGCTGGCCGCCGTGCAGGAAGGCCGTATCTGGACATCGCCCCGCAGACAAGGGCCGCATCTGGTCGTTGTCCCGACAAGCCTCCTGTTCAATTGGGAGCAAGAGCTCGCCCGGTTTGCGCCGGACTTGAACGTCCACGTCTATAGCGGCAGCGAACGCACTCTGGAGGCCAAGGACGGCGAGGTGGTGCTCACGACGTATGGGGTGGTTCGCCGGGACATCGATCGCTTGGAACGCACGGCCTTTCACATCATTGTGTTCGACGAGGCGCAGGCAGTGAAGAACATCCTCGCGAATACGACAGGAGCCGTCCGCCGCCTGAAGGGCCGGTTCAAGCTGACACTGACCGGCACCCCGCTTGAAAATCATCTCGGCGAATACTTTTCCATCATCGACCTCTGTATGCCGGGGCTGCTCGGCGAGTTCACGCCGCAGTTGAAGCGGCTTGAGAGCCACGCGCTGGAACGGCTGCTGCGCAGGACCAGACCCTTCATTTTGCGGAGAACGAAAGCCGAGATCCTCCACGATTTGCCGCCAAAAATCGAAAGCGAGGTCTTTCTCGATTTGACCGACCGCCAAAAGGCCCTCTATCAGCAGACCGTGGCTCAGGTCCGTTCCACGATCGATGACGCCTACCGCACCAAGACGTCAGGCCAGGCCCAATTCATCGCCTTGACAGCCATCCTGAAACTCCGCCAAGTCTGTTTGTCCCCTCGCCTCCTGACGAACCGGGCCGATGAGCCGTCGCCTAAACTCAGCTTCCTCGTCGAACGATTGCAGCTCTTGCTGGAGGAGGGGCACAGCGCCCTCGTGTTCTCCCAATTCACCAGCTTTCTGGATCTGGTGGAAGAATCCTGCGCGAAGCATGATCTGCCGTACCACCGGCTGGATGGCTCAACTGCCGCGGCAGCCCGCAAAGGCCGGGTATCGGCCTTTCAGACCGGCGAACGGCCAAGCGTGTTTCTCTTGAGCCTCAAAGCGGGAGGCCAGGGACTCAACCTCACCAAAGCGAGCTATGTATTTCATTTGGACCCCTGGTGGAATCCGGCGGTTGAGAATCAGGCCTCGGATCGCGCCCACCGCATCGGGCAGCAGCGAACGGTGTCGATCGTGCGGATTCTCATGCGGCACAGCATCGAGGAAAAGATGATCGCGCTCAAACAGCGGAAACTCGAACTGTACGACGCGGTCATGGCAGGAGCCGTACGCGGCTCCGGGCAGGGCGTCTTGACCAAAACCGACTTCGACTTTCT
>SXPO01000256.1 GCA_005793285.1 Nitrospiraceae bacterium | reverse complement strand
TTTCTGTGACTCCACCGCAAAATAGGCCTGTGCGCCTTCCCGACTGTATGCCAGCACTTCCATCCCGGCCTTGAACCAATTCTCGAACCGAGCGAGGGCCTGAGGCGCATCGTCGATCAGGCCGATCACGTCCGGACAGCGCCGGAGGTAATTCAATGTGCTCTCTGCATCCTGTTCGGCAAGCAGCGCGCCGTACTGCAACACTTTGATCTGCCATTCTTCCGCAGACAGCGCGCGCAGCAGGCGGGGCGACTCTGCCAGCCAGGTCACGCCGGACTGAGCCGACCGCTCGGCCAGCAGGATCCCCAATGACAAGGCCTTTGAACGGACGCTGGGGCGCTCGATATCTCCTAGAATCATCGGGCTCGTGCGCATGAATTCCATTGCAGCCATGTAATCCGGTTTGCCGAGCGTATTCGGCGCCACCAGTTTCATGCCGAACGCCAGCCAGTCCCGTACGTCGCTGATGGGGAGCACAGACGCCACTCTGGGAATCTGGCGAATGTATTCGAGTCCGACGACCACATCGACTGATGTCAGCTCGATCCCGATGTCGAGCCACGGCCGCACCTCGCCGAGAGAAGAGACGGACAGAATCTGGGGCGTCACTCGCAGATATTCCAATGTGACATTGGCATCCCGATCAGCCAGTTCCAACGCGATCTCGAGCACCGCCCTCCGTGCTTCAGATGGTTCAAGCAGACCAAGAATCAGCGGACTGTCTTTGAAGTATTTGAGCGCCGTGGCGCCGGATGATTCGGCCAGCGCGACTCCCAGATCAAGCCAGGGAACGACCTGCGCGAGTCCGGCACGCCGATCCAGTTCAGGAAGCGCTTCAATCGCCGCATGCACTGCCTTGGCCGATAGGTCTTCCAGTTCGTCCAGCAATTCCCGCGCTGCCGCCGTCGTCTGTGATGCGCCTGCCGCCCCCACTATCTTCGTGACAAGGGCTTCCGCAACCTCGGCCCCCAGCTCGGGAACCAGCCGTTCGATCAACCTGTTGTGTGCCGAAGAACCTGCCATGATTCTTGATCCACTATCAGCCGGTACGCGAAGGGATGGATTGTAAAGGAGCGATTTTCCCTTGTAAACTAGCCACTCGCGGCAGTGACCGCCCTTGTCGAGAGGAGCATCCCGTGGCTGAGCCAAAACAGGAGAGCATTGAGAAGATCGTGAAGTTCGTAAAGGGTTTCGCGGAGAAGAGCGGAACAGCCATGCATCCCAATCCGGCCGTCACCGAGGCGGTCGTCAAAGGTCTGGCGATGCATATTGATGAACTTGGCAAGCCGCTGTGCCCCTGCAATTTCTACAAGGACAAAGAAGCCGAGGCTAAGCTGCGGCGCTGGATGTGCGCCTGTGACGAAATGCAGATCTACAAATACTGCCACTGCCTGCTCTTTGTTCGTGAAGACGGGATGCCGATCACCGAATACCTCCCCGAAGGCCACGAAGGGCGAGAAGTGTACGGAGTCGTCACCGATCCGACGCCGGAGAAAGGCCGTATGCTCAAACACAAAGCGGCCCCCTCGTCAACCACGCCGGAAGATCCCTCGCCGGCACCAACGACATAACCACTATGCGTCACCATCATCGGATGCGGTATTGGTTCGCCTGCTGCCTCCTGATCGGAAGCCTATGGCCTCTGCAAGGGCAGGCTATTGAGCCAATCGTATCTAGTCCACCGATTTTGAATGAGAAAGATCTAGCTGCTTACAAGCAGAAGGGCCGAGGCACTCTCGCCGGGCAGGTCTTCCTCAGTTCACTATCCGGGAAGGCTATCACTCAGGCCGGTGTCCCGGTCTATCTGATTCCCGTGAATCCCTATACACGCTACTGGTTCGACCACCATGTGCGAACCACCGGCTGCATCTCAAACGACGACGCGACCGCCAATGACGGTCTTATGTCCCGCCAACAAGCGGACTGTGCCCGTGACGGGTTGGCTCAACTCCTGCTTGAAAAGCGATTGCTTCCCTATCTTCGCACCACGAGAGCTAACCCGACCGGACATTTCTGGTTCATGAAAATCCCGGCCGGCCGGTATTATCTCGTGAGTCTGATCGAAGGCGGCGGCTCCCACCAAGACGAACGGGCAGCTGGAATCGCGTGGCTGACTATTGACCTCGACGCGGGCGAGAAAGCGACCAACCTGGTGGTCACCAACTGCCGGAGCAGCCTATGCTGACCGGTCAGCCGAGAGATGGCATAATATAGCTGGTCGTGATGCCCTTGAGGGTCGTTCAGAAACCTGGAACCAGGATAGTCGATGCGAATACTGCTTGTTGAAGACGATGTGAACCTTGCTCAGTTTATCCGGAAGGGTCTGAGAGAAGAGCAATACGCGGTGGATGTCGCGCCAGACGGCGAAGAAGGCCTGGCGATGGCCTTGAACAACCCGTACGATCTGCTGATCCTCGACATCATGCTACCCAAGCTCGACGGCCTCACGCTCTGCCGCCGCGTGCGCGCCACGGGCAATATGACTCCGGTGCTGCTGTTGACCGCGCGCAACACGGTGGAAACCAAGGTCTCCGGCTTCGATACCGGGGCGGATCAATTTTTGCCCAAGCCCTTCGCCTTCGTGGAATTGCTGGCTCGAAGCCGAGCCCTACTCCGCCGCGGGAGCCCGCAGCAGTTGGTGCAACTCCAAGCGGCGGATCTGAAGCTGGACCCGGCTTCTCACCGCGTCTGGAGGGCAGGGCAAGAAATTTCTCTGACGAATAAGGAATATGCCCTGCTTGAGTTTCTTTTGCGCAACAAGAATAGGGTGTTGACCAGAACGGCGATCATCGAACATGTGTGGGACATCAGCTATGACCCCATGACAAACATCGTGGATGCCCATATTCGGGCTCTGCGGGCCAAGATCGACCGGGATTTTTCACCTCCGTTGATCGCCACCGTGCGCGGCGCCGGGTACATGCTCGAAGAACCGGAAACCGCCGCGTGAAATCCCTGCGCAGTCTCATCAGTTGGTCTACCTTCCTGTTGATCGCGGGGCTGCTCGTATTATCCGCCCTGGTGTACGTCACGAGCGAAGTCCTGTTGAACCGGTTCGTGGACGGACGGCTGCTAGAGTTGTCGGACACACTGGCCGAGCTCGTTGAGCAGCGCCCCGAGATATTTGAAAAGAGCGGCCAGGATGTGAGGCCGGCCAGCCGAAGCAATCAGGAACGGCAGGTTCTACCGGATGTCCCTCACTCGCTGCGTGTTTTCTCGGCGGACGGCCGACTCCTGTGGAGTAGCCCCAATGCGGCGGTGCAAGAGTCGATTCCCCCCCATATTCTTCGGCAAGTCCAAATCGAGCACACGGTGTTTGTCACCCTTGAGTCGGCCACCGGAATGCCTGCCCGGCATCTGTTCCTCTCCATTATGAAGGACGGGCATATTCAGTATGTCCTTCAGACGGAAGCCTCGCTGCGCCATTACCGAGAGACCCTCTATGGTCTGCTGTTTCTGCTCTCCCTTGGGTCAGGGGCCACACTCGTCGTCGCCTGGATCGGTAGTGTGTGGCTGGCAAAGAAAGTGCTGGCTCCGATCGAGACCTTATGCGCGCGCGCCGAAACGATGTCCGAAGCCGATCTAGGGAAACGTCTCGCGGTGGATTCACCCTATCGGGAATTTCGGCGGCTCACCCAGGCGGTCAACTCCGTGTTGGATCAGTTCCAGCGAAACAGCGAGGTCCAACGGAACTTTTGCGAAATCGCCGCCCATGAGATGAAGACCCCCCTGACCATCCTCCAGGGAAATCTGGAGGTCGCGCTCATGAAAGCCAGGACGACGGCGGAATATCGCGATGCGCTCATCAATAATCTGGAACAGGTCGGGCGGCTCATCGCGTTGACGCGCCCACTTTTAACGCTCGCAAAATTTACCAGCAGCAAGCCTCCCATTCATCTCGCGCCTCTCGCCTTGGAACCTCTGATTCAAGAGATTGTAGAGGAGTTGACCCTGCTGGCGGATGACTACCGTATTGCCTTGTCATTCGTATCCGAATCGGTTCCGCCCATTCTCGGCGACGCGCAGTGGCTCAAACAAGCGCTGATCAATTTGCTCGACAATGCGCTTCGATATACGCCGTCCGGCGGGTCCGTCACCGTCCGTTTGCAGAGCGCTGGGGAATGGGTGGCCGTGGCCGTCGAGGATACGGGCCATGGAATCGAGCCGGAGAATATTCCGCATCTCTTCGAGCGGTTCTACCGGACTGATTGGGCACGGGCAAAAGATTCTGCCGGCACCGGACTCGGGCTTCCCATTGTGAAGGAAATCGCGGAGGCGCACGGCGGCACCATTTCGGTCGCCAGCCAAATCCACAAGGGCTCTAGCTTTACCCTGCGGGTGCCGGTTTCGGCACAGCAGACGATTCTCGCCTAACTTACATAACCTCGATTTCCCGACAGCGTGAACCCCCTCAGTGGCATTTCATGCCGTGAGAATCCCATCCCCACGTCCGCTGGAAAGATGAAGAACTCTTCATGGTCTCCTCATGGGCCCTTCATGGAGGAGGAGTAGGATGGCCCTATCAAATCTACAGGAGATGAGAAGCCATGGTTACGTTGATATTCGGAATACTGACTGTGAGTGTCGTGTTGGCCGTCCTCTATAGAGCGTTCACCACAGAACGCGAGTAAGCGAATCAAGCGCGGGCGCATCATCCGGAGGATGGCTGTATGGCCACGCGCTACTTTCTTTCTTTCATCGCCCGTTCGACTTCGCGGCCGGCTTCGCGGGTCTTGATGGATTCCCGTCGATCGTGCTGCTTCTTGCCCTTGGCAAGCCCTACCTCGACCTTCGCCAGCCCGCGCTCGG
>SXPO01000255.1 GCA_005793285.1 Nitrospiraceae bacterium | reverse complement strand
CTGACTGCACCCCTGTCGAACCACCACGAGGCCGTCATGCCCATTGATGAAATCACCAGGAAAGTCAGCGATCGTTACGCGAAGGCCGCCGCAACCGGCGAGCAGATGTGCTGCCCGACCAATTACGACATGGCGCAGCTGAAGTCGTTTATTCCCGAAGAAGTACTCAAGATCTCGTACGGCTGCGGCACCCCGGCCGGGCTGAAGACGGTGCGTGCCGGTGAAACGGTCTTGGATATCGGCTCCGGCGGCGGAATCGATTGCTTCGAAGCCTCCCGGCTCGTCGGATCTGCCGGACGCGTGATCGGCATCGACATAACCGACACAATGCTGGAGATTGCCCGGAAGAATGCAGTGGCCGTCGCGGCCAACCTGGGATATCCGTCTTCCAATGTAGAGTTTCGAAAGGGCCTGGCTGATGCGATGCCGGTCGAGGATGGAACGATCGATCTGATTATCTCCAATTGCGTCATCAATCTTGCTCCGGACAAGCGGAAGGTCTTTCGGGAAATGTTCCGGGTCGCCAAACCCGGCGGCCGATTTACCATCTCCGATATCGTCGCAGACCAGACCGTGCCTCAATACCTGGCCCATGATGCTGATAAATGGGGAGACTGTTTGTCCGGCGCGCTCACCTTGACAGCCTACATCGCGGGAATGACCGACGCGGGATTTCTCGGCATTCATCTCGTGAAGTCTTCACCCTGGCAAGTGATCGACGGCATCCACTTCTTTTCCATTACCTTGACCGGCTACAAAATCCTGCCGGCCACGACGCCCTCGCCGATTCGCTACGCGACACTCAGGGGACCGTTTAACCGGGTCGTCGATGAACGAGGCAGGGCCTATCAACGCGGCATCCCTCAGCCGATTACCCAGGATGACGCCGTCTTGTTGAGTTATCCCCCGCTGGCCGGCCACTTTGTCCTCACACCCCATCCGCTGTGGCTCGATCAAACCGACCCGCGCTGGACCGCCGTATTTCCTGCACAGACCCCCTGCACCTGGCAAGGCCATTATGCCTTGCTGGCCGGCCCCTTCCTCGAAGCAGCAGACGACGACCAGCATATCTATCGCCGGGGAGAGCCGTTGGAAATTTGCTCGAAAACCCTCGCAGTGTTGGACGCCGAGGGATATGTGCCGCACTTCGCAATTCTCAATCGGGCCGGACAACCAACAGGTGGAACGGCCGTCTCCTGCGCTCCCGATGGAGGCTGCTGCTAAATGGCTCTCACGTTGCTTGGCCGAAGCAACCCTCTTGCCTCATCGACTGAACAGCTTCGGATTCTCGGACAACCGGCCTCCTCTCCACCATTCGACCTTCGGCTGGATCAGGCCGGATTATTCCCACTCCGGGCAACCGGACTCTCCGTTCTGCAAATCAATGTCGGCAAGCTCTGCAACCAGACCTGCCGCCACTGCCATGTGGACGCGGGACCAGACCGCACCGAAAGCCTGTCGCGTGAAACCGCCGAACAATGTATGGCCGCGTTGGCCGCCACGGATATTCCCACGGTCGATCTCACGGGAGGGGCGCCGGAGCTGAATCCGAATTTCCGCTGGCTGGTCGAACAAGCCCGACAACTGAATCGGCATGTCATGGATCGCTGTAACCTGACGGTGCTGCTCCTCCCCTCTCAGCAGGACCTTGCCGGCTTTCTTGCGGCCCATCAGGTCGAGATTGTCGCGTCCTTGCCCTATTACCGCGCGTCGCAAACCGACGCTCAGCGGGGAGACGGCGTCTTCGACAAATCGATCGAGGCCATCCGCATCCTGAACCGTCTGGGGTATGGACAGGATGGAAGCGGGCTCACCTTGAACCTGGTCTACAACCCGGTCGGCGCATTCTTACCGCCGAAACAGGAGCCGACGGAAGCCCTGTTCAAACGGGAACTCTCCACCCGGTTCGGCATCAGGTTCAACCGTCTCTACACGATCACCAATATGCCGATCAGCCGGTTTCTGGAGTTTCTTATCGAGAGCGGCAACTATGCCGGCTATATGGACCGCCTCGCCAATGCGTTCAATCCTGCTGCTGCCGCCGGTGTCATGTGCCGCTCAACCCTTTCGGTCGGATGGGACGGTAGGCTCTACGACTGCGACTTCAACCAGATGCTTGATCTACCGGTCGACCATGGCGCGCCGTCGCACATCCGTGACTTCAACCCGGCGCAGCTGCATCGGCGCCGGATCGTGACCAGCAACCATTGCTATGGCTGCACGGCCGGATCTGGCTCATCGTGCGGCGGCACGGTTACATAAAAAGAAAGCGTCGGTTGAGTAAGACCTCAACTCAATCATGGAATTCCTGGCCTTCATCCTGGTTCTTGCTCTGGCCTCCGCCAACGGCACCAATGATGTGTCGAAAGCGATCGCCACGCTTGTGGGAAGCGGCGTCACCGACTATCGTTCCGCCATCTTATGGGGAACATGCTGGACCATGCTTGGAGCGAGCGCCGCCGCATTCGTCACCGGCGCGATGGTGAAGACGTTCAGCCAAAGTCTGCTTCAAACCGGCACAATGATCCCACCCGCCGTCACGATGGCTGTGTTGGCCGGAGCCATGGCATGGGTGCTCTTCGCCTCTCGCACCGGGCTCCCGGTCTCGACCACTCATGCGCTGACCGGCGCCATCGTCGGCGCCGGCTTGGCCGCCTTCGCGGGAGAAGCGCTGCTCTGGCCCGCAATCATCAAGAAGATCGCTCTGCCGTTACTCCTCAGTCCGTTCCTGGCCCTCGCACTTTCCTATCTTCTTTATCCAGGCCTGCGGTTGCTCGCCGCGCGATGGGAGGGCGCCTGCCTCTGTGTCATACCGGCCTCCCGCGCATTGGTCGCCATTGACGCACAGGGCAGCACAAGAACACTGTTTCAAACGCCCCTATTCGGCCGGCCGGTGCTGGCCGTCCCGTCGCAATGTGATCGCTCCGGATTACAGGGGTTGTCGGTGGGACTTGATACCATTCATTGGCTGTCCAGCGGGCTGGCCTCATTCGCTCGCGGAACCAACGATGCGCCGAAAATCGTAGCCATGTTGCTGCTCAGCAGTACAACCGCAACCTGGCCCAGCGTTTCGATCCAGCTCGCCGTTTTTGGAGGAGTCACCCTTGCGATGGGTGTGGGGAGCTATATCGGAGGATTGCGCGTAACCACGGTGCTCGCCGAGAATGTGACGACGATGAATCATCAGGAAGGATTATCCGCCAATCTGGCAACATCCTCACTAGTCCTGCTTTCCGGCATATTGGGATTGCCTGTCTCGACCACACACGTCAGCAGTTCGGCCATTATTGGTATCGGCCTACGGAACGGCAAGCAGGCAGTCCGCTGGCCTACCGTTCACAATATGCTCCTCGCCTGAATCGTCACCCTTCCAGCGACAGCCGTCCTGGCAGGCCTCTTGTACTGGATACTCTCTATGGCTTTTTAGACCTTGCCCCTTCTTCCTCCACTCTGCTAAGGTGACGGCCATCTGACCTCTGCATAGGAATACATCGAACAGCCGCATGGTCTGGGACCCCAAAGATCCTTGGAGTAAACGAAGCGACCCCCTTGAGGATGCCCTCAAGCAGGCGCAGTCTCAATTCAAGAATCTCTTTCCTCCCGGCGGATTTAAAAACCTGATCCCTTCCGGCGGGGCCATGAACCTGATCCTGGCCGCCCTGTTGATATTTTTTGTCTGGCAGAGTGTCTTTATCGTCGCGCCAGATGAAGAAGGCGTCGTGAAGCGGTTTGGAACGCCGGTTCGGACAGTCGAGCCAGGTCCCCATTTCAAAATCCCGGTTATCGAAAGTGTGCTTCAACCGAAAGTCGCCAAACTCCACCGCGTGGAGGTAGGGTTCCGGACCAATCAGCAGGGCCGCCAGCAGATGGTCCCTCAAGAAGCCCTCATGCTGACCGGCGACATGAACATTCTCGCCATCGAGTTCATCGTCCAATACAAGATCAAAGAATCAAGCGACTATCTCTTCAATGTGGCGGATATTCATGAAACCATCGGGAAAGCCGCCGAGGCTTCGATGCGTGAAGTGGTCGGCAAGAGCAAGATCGACGAAGCTCTGACAACCGGGAAAGCCGACATTCAGCAGAGCATGATGGTCTTACTGCAAAGCATCCTCGATGACTACCATGCCGGCGTGCAGGTGGCTGCAGTGCAACTCCAAGACGTCGATCCACCCGAAGCCGTTGCTGCCGCCTTCAAAGACGTGACCAATGCCAAGGAAGATCGCGAAAAGCTGATCAATCAAGCCCAAGGGTATCGAAACGACATTATTCCCAGGGCAAAAGGCGAAGCTGCCGAATTGGTCAATCGCGCCAAGGGTTTTGCGCAGGCGCGGCTCAACCGCTCCCAAGGCGAGGCCAATCGATTCCTGGCCACACTGAAGGAATACCAGCAAGCCAAAGACATCATCAGCAAGCGCATCTACATCGAAACGCTGGAGGAAATCCTCCCGAACGTAGAAAAGGTGATCATTGACGGAAAGGGCGGCGAACGCCTGTTACCCTATCTTCCTTTAGACCGTCTCTCGAAACCTGCTCCGAAACCGGCAAATGTGGAGCCCACACCATGACCAAACAAGGCCTTGCAATTGCGCTGACTGCAGTGGCTGTGGGGTTGTTCGTGCTGGGAGCCTCTCCCCTCTTCGTCGTCGATGTGACGCAGAACGCCATCGTCGTCCAACTCGGAAAGCCGGTGAGAAACATCACGGATCCCGGGTTGTATATGAAAGTGCCGTTCGTCCAGGAAGTCACCTATTTCGACAAACGGCTCTTGGATTATGACTCCAGCGCCCAGGACGTTATTACGCAGGATAAGAAGACCCTGCTGCTGGATAACTTCGCAAAGTGGCGGATTGTCGACCCCCTATTGGTATACCAGAACTTCCAAAGTCAGCGGGGCGCCCTGCAGCGGCTGCATGACATTATCTATTCCGAGCTGCGCGTCGAGCTGGGACGTCATGAGCTCTTGGAAATCGTGTCGAGCACGAGAGCCGACATCATGCGGGTGGTCTCCAAACGAGCGAACGAGAAAGCATCCACGTACGGCATTGAGATTCTGGATGTCCGGATCAAACGCGCCGATCTCCCCGAGCAAAACGAGAAAGCCGTATTCGCCCGCATGCAGGCCGAACGTGAGCGGCAAGCTAAGCAGTACCGTGCAGAGGGGGCTGAAGAAGCGCAAAAGATCCGGTCCGAAGCCGAGAAAGATCGAGAGATCATCTTGGCCCAGGCCTACAAAGAGTCGGAAGAGCTTCGTGGAAGCGGCGATGCGAAAGCGTTTCGCATCTACGCCGATGCCTACCGGCAGGACCAGAAGTTCTTCGAATTCACCCGCTCGATGGAAGCCTACAAGGCGACCTTCAAAGATAATAAGACGACGCTGGTGATGAGCCCCGATTCAGAATTCTTCCGCTACCTGAAACAACGCTGAGTCTCCCGCAATCCGTGTAGTGACCGTCCTGGTTCACACCCCTTACGACAACCCGACGATTTCTCCGTTCACCGGATCCAAGGCAATCCGTTCACCCGCCGGCTTCTTGGGCAATCCCGGCATCAATTGAATCCCTGAACAGACCGCCGTCACAAAACCAGCCCCGGCCAGAATTCGCAACTCCTTGATGGG
>SXPO01000254.1 GCA_005793285.1 Nitrospiraceae bacterium | reverse complement strand
GAAGCCGGGGATAATCAGCGGACGTCCCCTGTGGATGTGGATGCAGAGCCGGTCCCGGAACTGGAGTTTGATCAGACAGTGGGTTGGTAATTCTGCCCTGTAGTAATGGCACACGCGGCGCAGCGTGAGTAGGCGTGGTGTGGCTGGTGGCGGATCGCACTGAATGTTTAGGGCTGCCGATGCTGGCCTGCAGAAGTTAGGTAATTTCCGCCTGTTGCGCTGAGCGTACCCCTCGGAATATCCAACAAGTGTGATCGTTTACCTCTAAGCAATGGCGAGGTGCAGGTTAGCGCACAGTGGTGCTTGACGGGTGCGGGCCCAGCGCTTATCGTTTGCAGGTGGTTGTGGGTTTGAATTTCCTATCCGTTACTATTTTTATTCCTGATGAGAAGCAGCGCTTGAGGATAGGACGCACAAAATCCAAGAGTTGCGGAGTAAAACCAGCTTCCGGATTCTTTTTTCGTTCAAGTTGTGCGAGTGCCAGTGTTCGTTCAGCTAACGTCTCTAGGGCGTTGGTGATGGTGAACTCCGCCTTCAGGAGCTCTTCGCGAGCCATGAGATGGTCGATGTCCGCGCCCAGGTACTGCACCCATCGGAGGCGCGGGGCGCGTTTTCGGATGTCACGTGGCAGGCGAGAGGCGACGATCACCTCTATGGATGCCAGTAGGGCGTCGATGTCGAACTCGGGGAGGTAACGCGGATAGGTCAGCTCTGTAGCATCCGTACCCTCCAAGGGGACCAGGGCGATGCCGCCCTCCTCGCCATACACGTTGAGTTCATGATGGACGTCCCGAATTCTCACCACCTACTCGGCGGTGAAATTGCCGCTTAGTAATACATTGATCCGCACCGATGTTTTGTCTGCGTTGCGCACAGGTTCACCTACGCCAAGCCCAGCAGGCTGAGAGAATCCCGATAGATGATCTCTTCCATCGCCGCCTCCGAGATGCGGGGGAGATGGCTCCCCTCTATGGCCTGATTGGGTTTGCGCAAGGCATCGAGGTTCTCCTGAGCCGTGCTAACCGGATAGTCACTGGCGAAGAGCAGTTTGGGCAGCACGCCCCATTCTTCCGCCAGCCTCATACAGTTGTAGAAGGACCATTGCCGGTAGAATAGTCCAGAGATGTCGGCATAGACGTGCGGGTGCTTCCGGATCACCGCGACCGCGCTGCTCTGCCAAGGATGAGACATATGGGCCAGAACCATCCTGAGCTCCGGAAATGCGCCGGCGATCACATCGAAATGGCGTGGATGCGCGTAATCCAGAGGGGCCTCGCGCATTGGGGACGTACCAGTATGGAAGAGAATAGGCAAGCCCAATTCCTGCGCGCGCCGATAGACGCGGAACGCGCCCTCACCCAGAGGATCGAAGTTCTGATAGTTCGGCCCCAGCTTGATGCCCCGCAAACCCAGATCGGAAATCGAGCGCTCGATCTCGTCCAGGCACCCCGGATCGTAGGGGTGAACGGACATGAAGCCGATGAGTTTGTGGGGAAAAGCTCGTACGAACTCGGCGGTCCCATCGTTAGGATTATCCACTCGGCCAGACTGAGACAGGCTGGCGACGTCAAAGACAACCGCTCTGTCCACGGGTTGCATGGCCCGCATGTAGTCATTCCAACTGTAGGGCAACTGAACCGGCCGGTCCGGCCGCCACACGGTGTTAAAGTGAATCTGTTCCGGCGGAACCGCATCCTTGTACTTCGGCGTGTGTGAGTGAATGTCGACGATCATAGATTTTCTCCATATCGCTATTGGATTAGTGCTTCAGTCTTGGATCCACGGCATCTCGCAGTCCGTCGCCAAAGACGTTGAGCGCAAAGACAGTGAGAGCGATGGCAAAGCCAGGGAAGATAGCCATCCAGGGTGCTAGCTGCATGAATCCCCGCGCCTCATTCAGCATGCGGCCCCAACTGGGCGTGGGCGGCTGCGTGCCCAACCCTAGGAAGCTCAGGGTGGCCTCTACCAGGATGGCAATCGCCAGACTGATGGAACCCATCACGATGAGCGGCGGCAAGGCGTTGGGCAGGACATGGCGGAGTATCACCCGGAGATCCCGGGCTCCGATGGCTTTTGCGGCCTGAACATACTCCTCCTCGCGGATCGCCAGGGTGCTGGACCGAGCCACTCGAGCGAAGCCGGGGATGCGGACGACGGCAATGGCCCAGATGACGTTGGTGAGGCTGGTGCCCAACGTGACCATGAACAATAGGGCGAGCAGGACAGCAGGGAAGGCGAGGATGACATCCACGCCGCGCATGATGACCCCATCTATTGTGCCGCCAAAATAGCCGCTGATCAAGCCCAAGAGACTACCGATGGTGAGAGCGATGCTGATTGAAATCAGCCCCACTTGGACACTAATCCTTGCCCCGTAGGTGACTCGCGTCGCCGTATCGCGACCGTATTGGTCTGTGCCCATCGGATGTCGCCAGCTGGGCGGGCTGAAGCGTTCCCGCGCGCTCATCGCATCATACTCATAGGGCATCAGATGAGGACCGACGGCGGCGAGGAGAATGATGCTCGCCACCACAAGGCCGCCGAATGCCGCCAGATGGTTGCGGCGGAACGCTCGAAAGGCATCTCGAAGTTGGCCCCTTGCGCTGGGCGGTGGCTCAGTCGTCATGATGGTCGCTGGCCGCTGAGGGCTATTTCAGTCATACATAGTGGATCCTCGGGTTCAGGTAGATATACACGATGTCGGTTACCAGGTTTGCGACGCTGAACATGACGGCGATGATCAACACGCACGCCTGCACCACGGGGAAATCTCGACGGTGGACGCCATTCAGGAGCAGACTGCCGAGCCCCGGGAGGGAGAAGATCTCCTCAATGACCACCGTTCCCCCTAGGAGGACGCCGATCTGTATCCCCATGACTGTCACAACCGGGATCAAGGCGTTCTTGAAGGCGTGTCTCCAGATGACGACTCGTTCTGTCAAGCCCTTGGAGCGGGCTGTCCGGATGTAGTCTTGACCCAAGACCTCCAACATGCCCGAGCGAACCATGCGCGTCAGCGCGGCGGCATACGAAGCTCCAAGGGCGACGGAAGGCAGGATCAGCCGCTTGAGTCCCTCTCCCGGGTCGTCAAAGATGCTGACATAGCCTCCCGGGGGCAGTAGGTCCAGATAGAGGGAGAAGACGAGGATCAGCAAGATGCTTAGCCAAAAGTCGGGTATCGACAGACCGCCGAAGGCGCCCAAAGAGATGGCAATATCGGACTTGGTGTTGCGCCTAAGGGCCGAGGCGACGCCGGGTGGTATGGCGATCAACGTCGCCACGGTCATGGCGAGAATAGCCAGCGGTATCGTGACGGGGAGTCGCTGCAGCATCAGACTCAACACGTCTTCATTGAGGATGATAGATTCTCCAAAGTCCAGAAGAGTCACTGCTATCAACCAGTCCCAGTACTGGACATGGATAGGTAGATCCAGTCCCAACTGTCTTCGTAGCGTAGCCAGGGTCTCTGGAGTCGCCTCGGTGCTCAGCATGACCGCCGCCGGATCTCCGGGTAGCACGCGCATGATGAAGAAAACGGCCGTGGCCACCATGAAAACCACGAAGATCGAAGCGAGCAAGCGTTGAGCAATATACGCCTTCATATCCGTCTTCCGCGGAGCATAGCTACGGATAGGAGGGTCTCTGATCGATGGTCCATGGCGAGCGTGCCCGGCATCGTTCGACCATGATCAGAGACCCCAGCGCTATGTAATGGGACTCGACTGCCTCTCCGCCAGCCTACTTCTCGAGCTGAGTATCCCACCATTGCAGGGTACCGGGACCCATCAAGACGAAGTTTTTCACGTACGCTCGACGGGCATACAGGTGCGGCTGTATGCCTACCATGACATACCCGCTGCGCTCCACTAGGATCTCCTGCGCCCGGTCATAGGACTTCTTGCGCTCTGCAAAGATAGTGGTTGCCTTGCCGGCGTCGAGCACCTTGTCCATCTCTTCATCGACGAACTTGGTGTAGTTCTTGCTGCCTGCTACACCGGAGTGCTGGATGTCGTAGAGAGAAAGATGGGGATCGATCTTGCTGCCGTGAGCCACCATGGTGATCCAGAAGTCGCTCTTGTTGAAGACTTCGCTGAACCACTCGCTGGACTCGACTTCGTTCACCTTGATGTTGATGCCGATTTGCTTCAGTTGCGCCTGTACTACCTCGATGCCCGACGTCCCCTTGATGACCCGCATGACCGTGTCGAACCCATTCGGATGGCCGGCCTGAGCCAGCAACTGTTTGGCCTTAGCGGGATCGTAAGGCCAGGGCTTGATAGGGGCGCTAAAGGGACTGCTGGGAGGGATGGGAGTTTCGGACAGCGTGATCAGACCGAAGTAGGCGAGTTCGTTGATCTCAGGCCGGTTCAAACCATAATGGACGGCCTGCCTAACCAGGACGTTGTCAAAGGGTGCACGCTGGCAGTTCATCCCCACGTGGGGCCAGAAGGTACCCGTCACGATGTCCATGACGACGCCGGTGGTCTTCTGCAGGCTCGCTACGTCTTTGGGAGCGATCACGCCGATGACGTCCATCTCGCCCGTCTTGATATTCACCACCCGCACGTCGTTGTCGACGATGGGCTTGTGGACGACGCCGTCCAGAAAGGGGGCCTTGCGCCAGTGATCTGGGAACTTCTCTAGCCGGATGCGCACGTCGGGGACATGCTCGACCAACTTGAACGGGCCCGATCCCACTGGGTTCTTGAACTTACCGCCCTGGGCCTCAACTTCTTCCTGGGGCACGATGGACGTTTCCAGTCGGGCCAAGGCGATGAGCAACGGTGCAAAGACCTCTTTGTAGATCAACTTGACGGTGTAATCATCCACGACCTCAATCTTGTCCAGTTGAGCGAAGTAGCCTTTGGCCCTGGCCGGCACGTCGGGGTTCATAATACGCTCGAAGCTATACTTGACGTCGCTAGCCTTGACTTCTCGGCCATTATGGAACTTGGCGCCCTTCCTGAGGTGGAAGGTGAAGGTCTTATTGTCGTCTGAGACCTCCCAAGATTCGGCCAACATCGGCTGCACGGTCTCTTTTTCATCCAGCATGGTGAGACTTTCCATGTTGTTATAGTGCACCAGCCAAGAAGGCACGTCGCCTGTGGTGTGCGGATCCAGATCGGCGGGCTGGGCATTGGCGCCGAAGTTCAGAACGCCGCCGGCTGGCTTCGGGGTCGCGGTCGGCTCGGGCGCCTTGGTTGCCGCGGGGGCTTGAGTTGCCGCGGGGGCTTGAGTTGCCGCGGGGGCTTGAGTTGCCACTGGAGTTGCTGCGAGTGCCTGTCCCGAGGGAGCTCCACAGGCTGCTAGCAATGCACTGGCGCCGCTCTGGGACAGCCCCATGAGCGCGGCATTGCGCAAGAACTTGCGGCGGCTAATTCTACCTGCCCGGAGAAGCTCTTCGAGCTGGGGCAGGGCAAGATTCCGGTCTTCCCCCTTCTTCTTGTTGTAGCTTGTCATCGGTTAATCCTCCTCGGCACTATGGCCTCTAGCTGCACAAAAACTACGTTGGTTTGTTCTCGTCAGAGCAATCAATTGTACGCACCGCCTGTTCAGAAATGTTCCGTTTTCACCTCCTATAATGACCGCTGCGCAATGGGAAACCGGATCGCCTGCGGATCTCAGATATGGTCTTTCTCATCCTAATCCCCGAATTATGCAGTCTACTACAAATTCTGTCAAGCTAACGACTTGTCAAGTGGTGTGAGAGTTGCGTGTGCTTCCGCGAGCTGCGTGACGCGGTAGTCGCCCCCGCAGGACCTGTGGGCAGGCGCGCCGGAGAAGCTCTTCGAGTTGGGGCAGGGCAAGATTCCGGTCTTCCCCCTTCTTCTTGTTGTAGCTTGTCATCGGTTAATCCTCCTCGGCACTATGGCCTCTAGCTGCACAAAAACTACGTTGGTTTGTTCTCGTCAGAGCAAGCAATTGTACGCACCGCCTGTTCAGAAATGTTCCGTTTTCACCTCCTATAATGACCGCTGCGCAATGGGAAACCGGATCGCCTGCGGATCTCAGATATGGTCTTTCTCATCCTAATCCCCGAATTATGCAGTTTACTACAAATTCTGTCAAGCTAACGTCTTGTCAAGTGGTGTGAGAGTTGCATGTGCTTCCGCGAGCTGCGTGACGCGGTAGTCGCCCCCGCAGGACCTGTGGGCATGTGGGCAGGCGCGCAGCGGCTGTCCACATGTCAAGATCTGTCGCGTTGTCGCCTCCCAGCCAATACCCCCGGCGAGCGCCGGCCCTCAGACCCGCCAGCCTTCCGCCTCTACTCCCCTTTCTCCAACCTCAACTGCTCCCCCTCCGGCCCCTTCCGCGCCTTGGGCGCCGGCTTGAACGACCCATCCACCCCTTGCGCCAGCGGGGTAGCCCGTAGGGGGCGCCAAGGGGCGGCCGACCTTCTACGCTGGTGTCATGACGAGATGTGGCGGGGTGTTGGCCGGCTCGAAACATAGCACCATGAACTGATCCGGCCGCAGACCGAGTGATTCATACGTGCGACCGTCACGATAGCTGAATTCGATCTCAAACGCCTTCCCCGACGCGAGGATCTCAACCACTGTACCAACCTGGCCCCGTCTCAAGTTGAACTCAGGCAGGTCAGCTTTGTGAATGTCCACTGCGGCGCGCTCAGCGTGAGGCATGACCATGTGGGTCGCCACGCGATCCGCTATCTCCTGCAGGAGTCATCGAGTGACCCCTGGCCCGTTGCCGACGCCAGCGATCTCCTCGCTCAGCGCCGTCTTACACCGAAGCGGAGCGATGCGCAACAGAATAGAAAGAAGCCCCCGCACATTCGTGCGAGGGCTTGCGGCGGAAGCGACGCGGGTGGACCCAGCGCCAAGTATCCGACGAGATGTCATCGGAGAGGCCCAGTGGTGCCAATCAGCGGTCCGATCCCAAACTCGATTCGCCGCAGCTGGCCGGGTCGGCTCCATCGAGTGACTGGGCGGCGTTCCGCTGCTTCTCAAAGACCAGTGTGTACGCGAAGAAGTTGCCCACTCTCTTCGTGAGCCAGAACTTCGCCGCGCGCGCCTTGCGGATCAGCGTCTGGGCCAAAAAATAATCCGGGTCTGTCAGTAACTCGCTGCAGGCAAGAGTCCCTGATGACTTCAGTACACGGTAGAACTCGCGCAGTGCCCGCTCTGGCTCAGGTATCTCACTAGTGTATCTGCCATTGCCGGGGCCGACCTCCAATACCGTCATACCCGCCTCGATGTTGTACCGAAGGGGCATTTCGCTTGGGGGTTGGATCTCGCGCCGGAGTGGGTTGTCAATGACGCCGGCCAGGAGCTCTGGCATTGGGAACTTGTAGAAGTGGCGAACGAGTCGGAGGAGGGTATGGAGGACTACTACCACCAGTAGCAACCCAAAAGGGGCGTAGAGAAACGCTTGCAGCATCGAAGAAGACTTCCTCCGCTTTGTCTTGTGTCACGCGGTGCCTGCTGTCACTGGATGCCAGGCCACTTGGCTCTGCAACAACAGAAAGCCCCCGCACATCTGTGCGAGGGCCTTGGCGGAAGCGACGGGGTGGAACCGGTGCCAAGGACATAGCACCACGGGTCGCACGGCTCCGGCCGGCAGCACTCCCGGTCGCAACGAAATGGTGGGCCACGGCCCCCCACCACCGGGTGTGTCAATAGCCAAAGGCGCTCGGCGCCCAGGCACTTCGCGGGCGCACTGCACTTCGCAAGGTTCTGAGCGGAGGCATGCCTGGATGGCCAAGGGCGGACGACGGCCTTTGACCCTTGCCCCCGATGTGCGTGTGCTAGGCCAGACGTTTCCCTGGCCAGCAGAAAGGACGACAAGATCCTGATCAGGCACGACCACTGAAAAACCGGTTATTGACAATGAGTACGAAGTCATATACAATTATTTCGCATAGGATATCAAATAGCGGATATAGAATTCCACAATCTACTGCATGCACAAGCGCCATTTCGGTATGATGGAGACTGCGCGCGTGGTAACAGACGCTGAGAAAGAAACTGTCCCTCTCATCACGTACGGCAACATCGCGGACGTGGTGACTGACAGGATTCGAGAGATGATCGTTGGCGGTCACCTTCAGCCCGGCGAATGGCTCAGGCTAGACGAGCTGGCCAAGGGATTGGGCGTCGGCTCCATCCCCGTCAGGGAGGCGATGCGGCATCTGCAAGCCGAGGGCCTCGTCATCTTACAGCCTCGCCGCGGCGTCGCCGCGGCGCATCCCTCCCCGGCGGAGTTTGAAGAGATCGGTGGCATCAGCGAGGCTCTGGAGGTGCTGGCGTGCACGTGGGCGTCCGCGCACTTTGACAAGCTCGCGCTCGACGAGATGCGCCAGGTTCTCGCCGAGCTTGAAGACGCTGATGCCCAGCACGATGTGGCGCGGCGGCTTGGACTGATGCACGAATTCCGCTTCATCATATATCGGGCGGCGGAGAGGATCACCTCATGGCATTGATCTCGAACCTCTTCGATAAGACGGCGACGTACCGCCGGCTGTTCTCAGAAGTCCGTGAACTCGCACCGGCATGCGTGGACATGTAAAGGCGCATCTATCTGGCCTGTGAACAGCAGGATCTGGCAGAGCTACTGCACGCCATGCACTATCTCTATGCCATGGCACGGCATACCGTCTTGGCACAATTGTACAGCACCCCGGGCACCGTGGATCGGTATGCCTTTTTCGCGCCAAATCGCGGTACTGCTGTGGTTCATCAGATCGTTCCGAAATGCAAGGAGGTGATCGCATTCAGGATAGTTGGTGCTGCAGCAGGGATGTGCCAGGTACCTCAAACCTGCCTCCTGCAAGTCGGCCTGCTGGCATGACCAGCTTGGCCAACCGGTCCCTAGTCCCCATTAAGGAGAAGGATGATGGAAAGGAAGCTGGTAGAACTAGGCGACAAATTGAACCTTGGGTTCATCACGCGGCGCGAGTTCCTGCGCCGAGCGGCAATCATCACCGGAAGTTGGGCTGCTTCTGCAGCAGCCCTGCAGGCATGTGCCCCCGTGCCGGCTCCGACGACGGCGCCGGCAACCCAAGCGCAGGCGGCCACGAATACTGCAGTGCCGCCAACCAAAGCGCCGGCGGCGCCTACGCCCACAGCGGGCCCCAAGACGGGCGGCACGTTCATAACGGCCAGAAACGCCGACGCCAGCGCGCTGGATCCTCAGTTGGAGCCGAGCCAGGCGCGCATGCGCATGACGCCCCTGATCTACAACGGACTGGTCACCCTGGGCACGGACCTCAGCGTGCAACCCGATCTGGCGCAGTCCTGGGAGGTCAAGGAGGACGGTAAGCTTATCGTCTTCAAGCTGCGCCACGGTGTACAGTGGCATCCGCCGTTCACCCGCGAGTTCACCGCCGACGACGTGAAATACAGCTTTGGCCGCTTGCTCAAAGATTCGCCGGGCAAGGCCGATTTTGCGGTCATTCAGGACGTGGAGGTAGTTGACAAGTACACCGCCCCATTCCATCTGAGCACGCCGAACGCCGGCATCCTGGCGTCCATGGCCGGCACCTACTACCCGGCGATCGTATGCAAAGATGCGGTCGAGAAGTACGGCGATCTCAAGAAGAGTACCATCGGAACGGGACCGTTCATACTGGACCAGTGGGTGCTCGAAACGGAAACGCGCCTGCGCAAGAACCCGGACTACTTCATCAAGGGCCAGCCCTACGTATATCAAGTCGTCCTCAAGGTCATTCCAGAGGAATCCTCCATCGTCGCCGCCTTGCGCGGCAATACCATCCAGCACGCGATATTGGAAGATAACAAGAATTTCGACTTGCTGAAGAACGAGAAGACGCTGACGTCATACCGCGGGTCTCGTCTCGGGTATCAGTTCGTCAACATCAACCACAAGCTCCCGCCGTACGACAAGCCACAAGTCGCCCAGGCCATCAGTTGGGCCGTCGATCGGGCCGAGATCATCCAGGCATGTACGCAGGGCTACGCGGTGCTGACCGCGCCGGCCACTCCTCCGATGAAGCTGTGGCAGTTGTCCAAGGAGAAGTGGGAGCCCTTCTACTAGCCAGATCTGGAGAAGGCCAAGAAGCTGCTGGCCGACGCCGGCGTCCCCAATGGCTTCAAGACGAGGTTCACTTATATTGCCTCGAACCCCTCGAGTTCAGCGGAAGCTCAAGTCGTACAGGCGAATCTGAAGCGCATCGGGATCGACGTGGTGCTCGAACCCGTCGAGACGGCGGCATACCTGGCCCAGTGGTCGGCCAAGAGCTTAAAATGGTTAGACAAAATCGAAATGCTAGGCGAAAAATTGAAATGACAATGGGGACAAAGAACAACGAATCGCTAACAAAGGCTATATGCAATAAGGGTTTCAGTGGTAATTCAAGCATTCTTCCCCGCATAAAATTTTGTGTAGGTGGACAGGAAAGCAGCCCGCAATCCCTTACTACATATAGCCTCAACCGTTATCGCTCACTGTAAAAAAGCCCACCCGCAAATGGCACATTTGGTTTTTTCCGACACACAAGCCAACGCTCAAAAAACCAAAAGAGCCATTTTTTGCCAACGCACGGACAGACAGTTAGACAATTATTCAAACATTTTTTATCTTGAAAAACGAGATATTGAAAAATAATAACTAAATTTGCGACTTGACATCTTTAACAACAATAAACAGAATTAAAGAAGTACTTGAAGAAAAAGGAATTAAGCAAACTTGGTTAGCCGAACAGCTTGGTAAAGGCTATGATATGGTAAATGGTCATGTGCTAAACCGCGGATCCCGCACCACGGAAATTTATGAGCAGCGCTGCAGGTGTGCCGGGGACAAGCGCAAGCAGTAATTGCAAGTTGAAGCGGGCCGCGGTGTATGTACGCCGGCGGCCGGACCGGAGTGCGGCGTATCAAGTGGTGCGTGAGAATTTGGAGACGTGGTTGGCGCAGCGGCGCGCGGGTAGGCTGGTTGCAGGCGCAAATT
>SXPO01000253.1 GCA_005793285.1 Nitrospiraceae bacterium | reverse complement strand
GGTATCGGAGCGTGAGTCCCATCTCCATATCCGAAGAGACGATGAGCGCGGTGCAGGCGAAGTAGGCGCCGATCATCGATTCGAATGTTCCCGTAAGGGCGGGAACGACGCTGGAAATAATGGCGCCGGTAATCTGTTCCGCTGTGCGTCCGCTTCGAACGAGCAAGTTGGTGCAGAGAATACCGTACTCATCGGCAGTGGTCTTCGGATCGGTGGCTAATCGCCAATGGGCCAGGAGGGTCCGGCCTTCAAAAATCCCCCAGACGACGTTGGTATTACCGATGTCGATAGCCAGCAGCATGGAGGTATTCTACTCGGCTGACGGAAGATTTCGCTACTCTTTGATATGAATCACATCGGCTGCGCGAATGCCGATGAGCGGCGGGGCTGCCGGAGATGAGGAGAGGGGCCGGATTTGCAGGGCGCCGTCGGTTGAGATGGACTCAGCCGTGCCGAGCAGCTCCTGATCGGGTCCCATGAGCGCACGCACGCGCCTGCCGAGCGTGCTGCAGCGAGTGCTGTAGGCCCGGCGCAGTCGTTCAGATCCATGGGAACGCAGCTCATTCAGGCCCTGTTCGAGTTCAAATAACAGTTGAGCAATGAGCCGGTTTCTGTCGATTGGATGGCGCGAGACTTCGAACAACGAGGTCGCGATCGGACGCAGTTCGTCGGGGAAAGACTCCTGCGGCATATTCACATTGAGGCCGATTCCAATCACGACAACCGGGTCTGAGGCGAAGACATGAGAGCTCTCACAGAGAATGCCGCCGACTTTCCGCTCCTGTAGCAGTAAGTCGTTCGGCCACT
Organism: Nitrospiraceae bacterium; assembly: GCA_005793285.1. Classification (GTDB taxonomy): domain Bacteria; phylum Nitrospirota; class Nitrospiria; order Nitrospirales; family Nitrospiraceae; genus Nitrospira_D. Next base: position 4,308 of record SXPO01000253.1, on the reverse strand, counting down.
TCAAGGAGAGAGACAGCGACGTTGCCGTCTGGACTGCTTCCGCCGTCGCCAGGGCGCTGGTGAGTGGGACCCATGACAGCCATTCAGCCAGCGCACAGGCCGATCCGATTCCACGGACAATGACAGAACAATAGATGTTTGTGCCGGGAGGAGAGTGCCAGGTGCGTGTTCGCCGGCCTTTCCCGGCCGATTGGCTTTCGGCGACGACGACGGTTCCGTGGGAGGCGCCGGCTTGGGCCAGTGCCAAGGCTTCGGAATTGGTCGAGGGGAGTTCCTGATGCAGGTAGAGGCACTGTCCCAACGCGGTGGTTGCCAAGGTGCTGTGAATATTATCGAGTGTGAGTGGAATAGAAAGCAGCATACATCAACGCTGCCGATTTGCCTGAGTCAAGACCAGGCTCAACGCCACCGCTGGCGCAGAGTGGGTCAGCGCGCCGATCGAGATCCGATGGATTCCCGTAGCCGCCATGGCTCGGACATTCTTTATGGTAATGCCGCCGGAGACCTCGATTGCCGCGCGGCCCTTGATGAGCGTGACTGCGCGGCGCACCATGGCAGGCGTCATGTTATCAAGGAGAATGATATCGGCTTTTCCGGCAAGGGCTTGCCGAACTTCGGAGAGGGATTCTGCTTCAACGATGACCGGCATGGTGCCTGTTGTGGATATCTTCGCTAGCCGGCAGGCTGCGCGAACAGTCTGCGGGCCTCGCGGGAGAAGCGCCAGATGATTGTCTTTGATCAACATCCCGTCTCCCAACGACATCCGGTGATTGACGCCACCGCCGAGCGCAACGGCCCATTTTTGAATGGCGCGCCAGCCAGGCAACGTTTTTCTGGTATCCAGAATGTCGATGGACCGGCCTTTGACCGCACGGCAGAACCGATGTGTCAGCGTGGCGATGCCGGACAGATGCTGGAGGAAATTCAGCGCGACCCGTTCTGCTTGCAGGATGGCTCGCCCGTCACCGGCGATCAATACGATAGGCTCGCCCTTCTTGGCCGGTTCGCCGTCGCGTCGTACGACCGTGAGTGTGAGCGTCGGGTCGATCGCGAGGAATGTTTGTACGGCTGCGGCCAGTCCCGCTACGACGAGCGGCTGCTGGGCGATGATCTCCGCACGGGCGGGAACCGGTTTTGGAAAAAGTACGGCGGTGGTCACATCGCCTTGTCCGAGGTCCTCTTCCAATCCAAGCCGAACGGCGCGGCGGATGTCGGCGGCGGGAAGCCTGACCATCAGTCAGGTTCCCAGCATCATGCGCAACTGTTGCGCGCTGCCGGCCAGGAGTTCACGGTCACGGGCCATCGTCCGCACCCGTTCCTGATGCTCGGTGATCACGTCCGGCGGGGCTTTGGACACGAACTCTGCATTCTTCAGTTTGCCGTCGATCCGTTGTGATTCTTTGTCGTTCTCTGCGAGTTGTTTCGCCAAACGTTCGAGTGCTTTGTGAAGGTCGACATCGCCGGAGACCGTGATGCCGACTGAAAGGCCTTCCATGACGAGCCGCAGCAGTTGCGCCGCCGGCCAATCCTTCGACGCCTTGATCTCGACTTCGCCGCGGCTCAGGTGAGCCAGATGTTGCTGGATCTGATGGAGCTGTTCCTGCCTGTTTCGGTCGTCATGGTCGACATAAAAGGGAATGTGCTGCCCCGGCGGATAATTCAATAGAACCCGGCCGGTGCGAATGAGCCCAATGGTCTGTTCGAGCAGCGCAAATCGTCGTTCGGTATCAGGTGCTGACCAGGTGTGATTCGAAACCGGATAGTTCTGGAGGACGATGCTGTCTCCTTGATGGGGAATCGTTTGCCAAATCTCTTCGGTAATGAACGGCATGAAGGGATGCAGCAGCCGCATCGTCGTTTCGAGTGTCTCGACGAGCGTCTGTCTGGTGCTTGGTCCATTGGGATCTGTGGGGTCTTGTAAGACAGGCTTGATCAATTCCAGATACCAATCACAGTACTCATGCCAGATAAAGTGATACAAAGTTCCTGCGGCGCGATCGAATCGGTATGATTCCAGCTCCGCCGTCACGGTGTGGATCGTGTGGTTCAGGCGGCTCAGGATCCACTGGTCGGGGAAGGTCCGTTGCGCCGGAGGGAGGGCGGTGCGTGTTCCATCCAGATACATCAGGCCGAATCGCGCGGCATTCCAGATTTTATTGGCGAAGTTACGATACCCCTCGATCCGTTCTTCCGCCAGCTTGATGTCGCGTCCGGGTGAGGCCATCGATGCCAGGGTGAATCGCAGGGCGTCGGTGCCGAATTGATTCATGACGTGAAGCGGGTCGATCACGTTGCCTTTTGACTTGCTCATCTTCTGGCCCTCGGCATCCCGGACCAAGGCATGGATATAGACGTCTTTGAACGGCACGTCGCCCATGAACTTCAGACCCATCATAATCATCCGGGCCACCCAGAAAAACAGAATGTCGAGGCCGGTGACGAGGGTTGATGTGGGATAGTAGGCTTTTAGTTCCGCTGTGTGTTCCGGCCATCCCAGCGTCGAAAATGGCCAGAGGGCCGACGAGAACCAGGTATCAAGCACGTCGCCATCGCGCAGAAGCTGTTGACTGCCACAAGTAGGACAGTGAACAGGAGTTGTCTTCGAGACGATCGGCTTGGCGCCTTGCAGGACGACAGTTCGATTGTCCACATTGACGATCTGTTGTGCATTGCAGGCCAGGCAATACCAGGCCGGAATCTGATGTCCACACCAGATTTGGCGGGAGATGCACCAATCTTTGATATCCCGCATCCAGCCGAGATAGTTGTTGGTCCAACCTTCGGGAATGATCCGAATTTTTCCGGTCTCGACGGCTTCAATCGCCGGCTGAGCCAGCGGTTGAATCTTGACGAACCACTGCGGCGATAAATACGGTTCCACGACAGTCTTGCAGCGATAGCATTTCCCTACCGCCATCTTGTGGTCTTCTGTCTTCACCAAGAAGCCGCGTTCGGTGAGAACTTCGACAACGATGGTTCTGGCTTTTTGAACCGGTTTGAGCGCGAGATTCAGGGAGGCATCGGCTCCTGCTTCGTGCAGACCAACTTCATCCATCTCCGCCCGCGCCGTAAGAATGGAAATCCGTGGCAGCTTGTGCCGCTCGCCCGCTTCATAATCGTTGAAATCGTGCGCCGGTGTGATTTTCACCGCGCCGGTGCCGAATTCGAGATCCACCAGGATCGAATCGCCCACGATGGGAATCTCGCGCGTCGTCAGCGGGAGCAGGACCTTCTTTCCGATCAGATGCCGATACCGAGGATCGTCCGGATGTACGGCAACGGCTGTATCTCCCAGCATGGTTTCCGGTCTGGTCGTGGCAACCACGAGGGCATTGTTGGGATCGTCAGCGAGGGGATACCGGAGATGGTAGAGCTTTCCTTTCACGTCTTCGTGCTCGACTTCGATGTCCGACAGCGCGGTCAGGCAGCGGGGGCACCAATTGATGAGCCGCTCGCCACGATAAATCAGGCCGTCGTCGTAGAGGCGAACGAAGACTTCCAGCACGGCTTGTGATAGCCCTTCGTCCATGGTAAAGCGCAACCGGTCCCAGTCGCAGGATTCGCCGAGTTGCTTCTGCTGGCTGACGATCGTATTCCCCGATGCGGCTTTCCAGTTCCAGACACGCTCGATGAACTGATCGCGTCCAAGGGATTCCCGCGAGAGGCCTTCGGCCATGAGCTGTTTCTCCACGACGTTCTGTGTGGCGATGCCGGCGTGGTCGGTGCCGGGAAGCCAGAGTACGTTACGGCCTTGCATGCGCCGCCACCGGATCAAGATGTCTTGGAGCGAATGGTTCAGCGCATGACCGACGTGGAGCGAGCCGGTCACATTCGGCGGAGGAATGACGATGCAATAGGGCTCGCCGGCGTGATCAGGGGACGCATGAAAATAACCCCGCTCATTCCAGAGCTGATACCAGCGGGATTCGACTGCTTTGGGGTCGTAGGACTTGTCGAGTTGCGGTGTGGTCATGGACTAGTTGCCGGTCGAACAGGGGGGCATCTTAACATGTCTGTGCGGCACAGCAAATGGCATGGGCACAGCTTGTGACCCTGCTGAGGCTGTGTTATACCATCCGCGGTCATGCAAGGGCCCATCACTTTTATTGTAGGGAGTCGGTATGCCACGAGGACGTGAGAAAGATCGTAAGACGAGACGGAAGCATCGGAAGAACGTGAAGCGGCTGAAGACGCTGGTCAAGACCCGACGAGCAGCCGCGAAGCGAGGAAAAAAAGGATAGGGCAGGGCGAGCGGTATTCCCGTTAGGTGGAGGCAGTCAGGCGTTTCAGTTCGGCTGTGATGTGCTG
>SXPO01000032.1 GCA_005793285.1 Nitrospiraceae bacterium | reverse complement strand
GAGTCTTCTCGGCCCGCCGGTCGTCAAACGGTTCGATGACGATGCGGACCGGTTCCGGCGCCATGGATGACAAAGCCTGCTTTTGCGGCACATCCACATGCACCGTCTGCCCGGTCCCGGCGCAACCGGCGCCGATCAACAGACTTGCCGCAAACAGAATCCCTCCCCTCAGTCGTCCCATTTTTGCACTTTTCATGTTCTTCTCCTTGCGATTGAACGCCCCACCATTGGACAGTTCAGTCTACCCAAGTTACCAATCAGAGACAAATGCTGCTGCTAGCGAGTCACGATCGGGAGAATGGCGCGAAAGGTCTCGCGGCTGAACTCCGGCGCCTGACCGGCTTGAATCCTTGGATCGGTGAACGGCAGGAACCGGACAATCTTTAGGAATGACCGTTCGGCCAGGACCGCGGCAATCTGCGCCTTGCGATCATGGGTGATCGGGAGGGTATAGCCCTCGCCTTGCTTCCATTCCCACAGAGTCGGCGCCAGCGACAGTTCCAGCCCCTGCCCTGCGAGCTGATGAAACCGGTCCACGATCCGAGCCTTATGCTGCTTGATCCCCTCCCCCTCCAACATCAGGGCACAGACGACATGGTGCCCCCACCAAAAGAGCGTCCGGAAGGCGAACACATTCGAGTCATGAAAATGTTTCGGGAAGTCCAGATACTGATAGGGGAAGAGCTCAAGATGTTCCCCCTTCACGAAATGGCAGTTGGCGGGATTGAAATCCGGCGGGGTCACGAGAGAAACAGACGCGGCCTCCTCTTTCAGCGCCACATGGGTGGCCGCAAGATCCTGCCGCACCTTGTCCATGATCTTCGCCTTGGCGCGAAAGAACTGCTGATCGGCCAGCAAGGCCGCTTCTTCTGCTGTGAAGGGTAATGACATAGCTATGACTAGGCTGGGAACGGCTCGAAATATGCTGCGCTATTTCTGCTGCGTTTCGAACTGGGAGACCGTCAAGTCGTACTGCGCCCGACATTCCGCACAACGGACCCACAGCGCATCCTGAAACACGTCCATCTCCCGAACCGACAGGGCCGACATATGGGTCCCCATGCAGGTTTTGAGCGCCGCGAGCGCATCTTGTTCCGCAGACCCAGCCTCAGACAAAGCGGACTCGGCTGCCGATGCCTGCCTGGTGATTTCGCCAGTGGTCACCCGATGGACCATGCGGCAAGAACTGCACGTGAGCACCACGATGCGCTCCGGCTCGACGCGTTTGACCGTCAGACAGAGCGGATGCACCGACCAACATTGCTGGAGAAAGGCTCCGCCACGAATTGTCTCTGCCATCGGATTCCTCACGCCGAAACGATGAACCTGCTACAGAGCCCAAAGGATCAGCATCACCAGCAGGCCAAGCCCATAGGGGAGCACGCAAGAGTACAGCAACGCCGACCTGGCTCGGTCCGTCGACCCATTGCGCGACAATTGCTCTTTGTAGACGAATTCACGGGAGAGGATCAGCACAGTGAGGGTCAGAGCCAAGGTCCTGCTTGTTCGCGGCCAGGTATAGGCGCCGCTGGCAATGAAGTTCGCCGTGAAAAATCCACTGAAGAGGAGAATCATCGGCGCCAGCACGAAGCGGACTGAGTCGGAAAAAAAGGCATGCCAGCCCGGACGGGTTTCCACTGGACTGGACTGTGGGCTGGGAGTCACGACCCGACGGCCACGGGAGTCTCTTCCTTCGGCGAAAGAGAGGGGCTGCCCTCTTGGGCGGCGCGGCAGGCCTTACATACGCGGGGACGAACTTTCAGGAATGTCACTTTGCCACTGGCCAGGCAACTGTAATGGACGAACTCATCGCACAGAGTGCAACGAGACCATCCGCCGGATAAAAACGTTTTATTGCGGTAGAGCCCTTCCTTGCACACCTTGCAGTTGCGGGGCTCAATCCCCAACAACATCGGCTCCCAATCTCCGCCCGCTTTCCTGATGCTCATGGGGCGGAGTATAGCGAAGGCGAGCGGCGAGAGGCAAGGGGCGCGAAAGCCGTCACCTGCCTTGCCTCTGACCTCTCACGCTTCACCTTGTACGTCTCACCTTTCACGCCTCGCGGTTTGACAGCCTCCGGACCTTTTGTTACTCTCCGCGCCGACTCACAGCCTGTCACACGAACTCAGTTTTCACCCCCATGAACATCAAAGACTACCTTGAACAGAAGCGAAACGACGTGGATCGGTTCCTCGATTCCGTCATGCCCAGCGCCACCACACCGCCCGCCACCCTCCACGAGAGCATGAGATACAGTCTCATGGCGGGAGGAAAGCGCGTCCGCCCGATCCTGGCCATGGCCGCAGCGGAAGCGGTGGGACAGCCGGCGCCTGGATTGATGCCGGCCGCCTGTTCGCTGGAATTGATCCATACCTACTCCCTGATTCACGACGACCTGCCAGCGATGGACAATGACGACTTCCGCCGCGGCAAACCGACGAACCATAAGGTCTACGGCGACGCCATGGCAATCCTGGCCGGCGATGCCCTGCTGACGATGGCCTTCGATCTCTGCAGCCGCCCAGATTTGATGAAGGGCTGCGACCCGGCTCGCCAAGTGCGGCTGATTCAAGAACTGGCCTATGGATCGGGCAACGTGGGGATGGTGGGAGGGCAGGTCTTCGATATCCAGGCTGAAAACATAGATATCGATCTGGCGACGCTCCAGAACATCCATAAACATAAAACCGGCATGTTAATCCGCGCCGCGGTGCGGATGGGCGCCATTGCCGCCGGCGCAACCGACCGTCAACTGGACGACCTCACGAGCTATGCCGAGGATGTCGGACTGGCCTTTCAGATTGCGGACGATGTGCTCAACGTGACGGGGACGCGCGAGGAGCTGGGGAAAAATCCCAATACCGATGCGGAACGAGGCAAGAAGACCTACCCGACCTTCTACGGGGCCGAGGGGGCCAGGAAACTGGCGGACGACTGCGTAGCCCACGCCATCGCGCGCCTCTCCCCATTCGGTCCAGCCGCCGAGCCACTCCGCGAAATCGCGCGCTACATCACGTCGCGGAAAAACTGACGTGAGGCGTAAAACGTAACACGTGCAACGCACCCTCTTCTTTCAAGCTATGACTTCTCACTGCTCACGTTTCACCTTTCCCGTCTCACCCTTCACGTCTTCAAGATGAAAGTGCTCGTCACAGGGGCGACCGGCTTTATCGGGGGCGCGGTCACGCGCGCGCTGGTG
>SXPO01000252.1 GCA_005793285.1 Nitrospiraceae bacterium | reverse complement strand
GGAGATAAAGAAATCCCCGTCCTTGGCCTTGAGCATGTCCGTAAGCGAGATGAAATCCTTATCGCCCTCGGAATAGACCGTGATGGATGTGCCTTTTACGTCGATCTTGGCCATGTTCACTCTGCCTTCAGCACGGCCAGCTCGCTCACCGTCATCGACGGGTAGGTCTTAGTCGGCATGAAGATTTCATGTTTCCCGAGGTTAGCAAAGAGGTCTCCCTCCGCACTGTAGGCCGACGCCTGCGTGAGTATGTCCAAGCGAAAATCTCGACGCTGAAACTTCTCCTTACCGAGGTAGCCCCATTCTGCAAAGGTGATCGGTTGGCCATCGCTGGTACGCATCGACAAGGCGTCACCATGGATGAGGTTCTGCGACAGCACATAGAAGGCGGCCTGATACAGGTTATCCAACGCCTCGATATTCAGATAGTCGGCAAGGATCTCCAGCATATTAGAGCGGCACTCGGCGATGTTATCCGCCAGGAGTTCAATCCCGTAGGTGCACATCAGCGCGAGAAGAGCGTAGTGCCGCTTTTCAAAGTCAGATTTTCCGAACTTGAGTTCGACGGCAGCGAGCTTGCGCTGCAGAATCCGAACGAGGAAGTTCCCGCTCCCGCACGCCGGCTCCAGAAAGCGGGAGTCAATCCGCTCGGTCTCCCCCTTGACGAGGTCGAGCATCGCTTCGACCATCCACGATGGCGTGAACACCTCCCCGTGGTCGGCGACGCGTATTCTTGACTTGATGAGGCTCATGGCGAAAAAAAGGAAGCTGGAACCTCCCTGTGGGTGCGCAACGACACCGAAGCTTACCCGTTTTTCCGATAGAAATCACGCCCTGTTGAGCCTATATCTCGTCGCTGCGAAGCGTATCTCGTCGGAGGCTGTTACCCGAATGCGGAAGGCTGGCAAACGAGAGACGAACGACAGATACTTTGGAAGGCACGCTTACAGAATCAACATCGCGTCGCCGTAACTGTAGAAGCGATAGCGTTCCCTGACCGCCTCGGCGTAGGCCTTCCGCATCGACTCGGTCCCGGCAAAGGCCGAGACCAGCATGATGAGCGTGGTCTTGGGCAGGTGAAAGTTCGTCATGAGGGCATCGACCACAGTGAATTGAAAGCCAGGCGTAATGAAGAGCCGGCTTTCGCCCGACATCGGCGCCACTGCGCCTGTTTCACGAGCCGCCGTTTCGAGCGTGCGGACGACCGTGGTGCCCACTGCCACCACACGCCGGCCTGCCTGCTTGGTCCGCGCAATGGCGCGGGCCGTCTCGTCACCGATCTCGAAATACTCTGCTCCCATCCGATGGTCCTCGATCTGCTCCACGGTGACCGGCTTGAACGTCGCGGGGCCGACGTGCAGCGTCACCGCCGCCACCTGGATGGATCGTTCCGCCAGCCGCGCAAGAAGGTCCGCAGTAAAGTGCAGCCCTGCCGTCGGCGCAGCGATCGCGCCCTCGTGTTTGGCAAAAAATGTTTGGTACCAGCCATGATCGTCCCGGCAAGGCGCACGTTTGATATAGGGAGGCAGCGGCATCTGCCCGCTCTCGCGCAGCAGCTGGACCACAGGGATCGGGCTCTCGACTTTTACCTGCGTGCCGGTGGCATCTCGTTTTAGAATGATTGCGCGAGACTGCCGATCGAATGCGATGACCTGGCCGGTATGGAAGGAGCCTTTGACCATAATCTCCCAGATGCCATCTCCCAGATCCTTCACGAACAAGACTTCGACCACTGTTCCAGACGGCTGTTTTCTCCCCGCGATCCTCGCAGCCATGACTCTCGTATCATTGACGACCAACAGATCGCCCGGATCGAGGAGGGACGGAAGGTCGGCCACATGACGATGGCCGACGGTCTGTGCTGTGCGACCCAGACACAATAATCGCGCACGGTCACGAGGGATCACCGGCTGCGTGGCCACAAGTGAAGGGTCGAACGGAAAGTCAAAGTCGGAGAGTTGCATTAGGACGAGGGTAGCGGGGGGGCTTTGGTCAATGCAGCGTTTTGCAGCTCCGTGCCCGGATAGTAGTAGCGAAGAATGCTGGAAAATGAGTACCCCAATTCGGCCAGCTCCTTGGCGCCCCATTGGCACATACCGACCGCATGGCCTGCGCCATATCCTGTGAGGACGATGTCTTGGCCGAACGATTCAATCGTAAACTGTGTGCTGGGCACGACCGTATAGCCGACGGCCTTGCGAAGCTCTTCGCCACGCAGTATCAGCTCCCCTTTGGAATGCAGGATGCGCAAGGTCGCCACGCGGCCCGCGCGGCTGTGAGAGAGCGGCGTCAGCGTCGCGATCGTCCCGACTGGAAACCCCAACTGCCTGAGATTTTTCTCCAGCACCTCGACCCTAAAGGAGGCTTTCCACTGATAGTACGGCGACTCCAAATCGAACGGACACTCGACGCCTTTCAAGTAAGGCAAGTCTTTCGACCACACGACCATCGCATCTTCCGTAATCCCCGCAGCCGTCGACGAGAAGGCCGCATAGATCGGCGCGCCCCGATAGGTAATGACCAATCCTCTCGTAGACTCGACCGCCTGTTCGACCCGTGCATCGAGACCGTGACGGCCACGGTACACTTGATCCTGGATGCTCGCCGCCACATCATAATCCCGTGATGCACTGAGCATGTGTTGGTAGAGCGCATAGGTCCTAGCCGCGACTGCCTGCGCCTTGAGCATTTCCTGGTGCCACGCCGAATTGACCTCGGACGGGACGACCCCCTTTACATATTCTTCCAGATCGACCTGGTTGATGACCAGCAGCCCCTTGCCTCGTCGGACTATCTGAAGCGACCCGCTGATTTGCAACGCCGCCTTCTCATCGGCCGACTGAGCTGACAGCCCATTGCCGTTCTGCCGCGGCAACCAGAGTTTCAGATCCTGCCCCCCGGCGCGCAACGTCACCTGATCGCCGGCAGCGGGCGACCCGTTCAGCAGTATTGTCGCGCCCTGCAATTCGATACGAAGCATAGACCGGTGGGCCTGCGCCCGATCATGCGCATCTGTCGCCCACAGGACCTGATCAGCCTGCACCTCCAGCCGTTGGATATCCCCAGCCAGCAGCACACGGATAGCGGGGGCGGCCTGGACCGGAGTCGCAGGCAGACACCCTGCCACGATGACGGCAGCGACCAGACCGGCACAATACTGTCGCATGATCATCGGCGAAAGAACCATCCTGCGAGATAGAATAGCAGAGTCAGAACGACACTGAGGAGGATGCTGGTACCGATGGGAAAATAAAAACTGACGTTGTCGCGCTTGAAGGACAGATCACCGGGCAGCTTTCCCAGCCAACTGAATGTGCCGCCCAGACCTGGAACACGATCCACCGCGAGGAACAACAGGCCGAGCAGCACAATCCCAACCCCAATTCCAATCAGCAGCTTGCCGAGCTCCGTCCATTCCGGCATCTGGTTTCATCCCGCGTTACGCCTCTGAACGATATAAAACACCGCTGCCTGGCTATCTCCGCGCCCTGCTAGCCCTTCACCAGACATTCCGCAATCTGAATCGCATTGAGCGCCGCGCCTTTGCGTAGATTGTCGGAGACGACCCAAAGATTGAGACCGTTCGTGATGGATTCGTCCTCGCGCACGCGGCCGATATAGACCTCATCTTTTCCCGTCGCATCCAACGGCATCGGGTAGAGTTTCTTCACTGGATCATCATACACGATCACGCCCGGCATGGCGGCCAATGCCGCCCGCGCCTCATTCGGCTTCAGCGGCTGCTCCAGC
>SXPO01000251.1 GCA_005793285.1 Nitrospiraceae bacterium | reverse complement strand
TGACAAGGAACGTATCCAGATCTATGAAGGCACAGTGATCGCCCGCAAGGGGTCCTTGAATACGGAGACCTTTACGGTTCGTAAGCTGTCCTACGGTGTCGGTGTTGAGCGTATTTTCCCGGTGCATTCGCCGATCGTCTCCAAGGTCGATGTCGTCCGTCAGGGACGCGTTCGCCGGGCCAAGCTCTATTATCTTCGCGGGAAGAAGGGGCGGTTTGCCAAAGTGGAAGAGCGCGAGTTTGTCGCAGAAAGCAAATCGGCCGAGCAGCCGGCGAAGGCCCCAGCAGAGCCGGCGAAGGCGTAATCGTTCCGTTGAATCGGTTCAGCCTAGATAGGGCGGGCGGTTGTCTTCGGCAGAGGATCTGGTTTGGGAGCGCGCCTGATGGGGCCTGCCGACGAGTTCGAGCAAGAGGCCAGGCGATGTGGGTATCGCCGTATCGCGGGCCTCGATGAGGCAGGGCGAGGTCCTCTCGCAGGTCCGGTCGTCGCTGCAGCCGTCATTTTACCAGTGCATGTCAGGCTCGTGGGAGTCGATGACTCGAAGCAGTTGTCCGAGGCTGAACGGGAACGGCTGTATCCGGCGATTCTTGAAAAAGCGGTAGGCGTAGGCATCGGCTACGCCGATGCCGGCGAGATTGATACCCTCAATATTTTGGAAGCCACCCGCCTCGCCATGCGGCGAGCCATTGAAAACCTGGCTCCTCCTCCCGATTATCTGCTCACGGATGCCGTCACCCTTCCAGCAGTCCGGATTCCGCTCCGCTCTATTATCAAGGGCGATGCCCTTTCCCTCTCGATCGCAGCGGCATCGATCATTGCCAAGGTGACCCGTGATCGTCTCATGGCGGCCTACCATGAGCGGTTCCCGCAGTATAATTTCCTCTCGCATAAAGGCTATGGCACGGCAGTGCATCTGCAGCTGCTGGCCCGGTTCGGGCCCTGTGCTATTCACCGCCGGACGTTTGCTCCGGTGCGGGAGGCGATCCTGTCTGTGCCGGTAGCCGAACTCAGTATGGCAGGGTCGACCATTTCGCCGAACCGATCTTCATGACGACATCCGATCCGCAGGACCCGCGACATCAGTTTGGCCAATCCAGTGAAGCATGGGCGGAGCAATTCTTGAGAGCCAAAGGCTATCGGATTCTGGCGCGCAATCTGCGGACCCCGCTGGGTGAATTGGATCTTGTAGCCGAGGACCATGGCGTGCTGGTGTTCGTCGAGGTCAAAGGCCGGTCGACGAACGCATTCGGTGGCGCCTTGTTGGCGGTCAACCGGCGCAAGCAGCAGAAACTGGTGAGGCTGGCGTCGCAGTATTTAGCGCAGCGCCACGTATCGGATAAACTCTGCCGGTTCGATGTTGTGTTGGTGCAAGGGCGGCCGTCCGAAGGCGGACGAATCGAACATCTCCAAAATGCGTTCGAGGTTTCCGAACGAGGGCGGCAGTAGGCGGTGTGCGACTCTGCCGGCAAGGATGTCATGATTCAGTTGATTCATGTTTCCAAGAGCTATGACCGCCGCGTCGCCCTGTCCGACGTGACGCTGGAAATTGAAAAGGGAGAATTCGTGTTGCTCATGGGGCCGAGCGGGGCGGGGAAGTCCACGCTGTTGCGTATGCTGATCGGCGAGGAGCGACCGGACGAAGGGCAGATTTTTGTCCAGGGCAAGAATGTCAGCCGTCTGAAACAGTCGGAGGTGCCGTATCTTCGCAGGAAGATCGGGACCGTCTTCCAAGACTTTCGCTTGCTCGGTAAAAAAACCGTGTTTGAAAACGTGGCGCTGCCGTTGATTGTGCAACGATCCTCCGAGGCCGATATTCGCCGCAAGGTCATGGACGCCTTGCGGGCGGTCGGCGTGGATCATAAGAAGGACCAATCGCCCAACAGCCTCTCGACGGGCGAGCAACAGCGGGTCTGCATTGCCCGGGCGATCGTTAATGGACCGGTCGTGCTCCTGGCGGACGAACCGACGGGCAATCTCGATCCCGAACGGACCGCCGAACTGATCGAGTTGTTCAAGCTGATCAATGCCCGAGGCACGACCGTGGTGGTTGCGACGCATGACCCGCATGTGATGAAGCTGGTCAACCGGCGCGTACTGACTCTGATGCAGGGGGTGCTGATGCCGGAGCAGCGGGGAGGCGGCAGGGTGGGCGCATGAGATGGCTCTGGTATCTCTTCCGAGCGGCCTGGACGAACTTGCGGACGAACCGCACGACCACGGTGGTGGCGATTGTGACCACGGCCTTTACGCTGGCCTGCGTCGGGATCTTTCTCTTGTCGTATATGAACCTCCGCAACGCGGCGGCTTGGTTGCAGGAGGGCATCAAGATCATCGTCTATTTGGACGATCGGATCTCAGGCGAGGAGACGAGGGTGCTGGAAGGCAAGCTCAAGGCCGATCGGATGGTGGCCGGAGTGCTGTACATTTCCAAGGAGCAGGCGCTGAGCGAATTTCGCGCGCAATTTCAGTCCGATTCCAACCTGCTCGAAGGGCTCGGCGAGAATCCCCTTCCCGCATCCTTTATC
>SXPO01000250.1 GCA_005793285.1 Nitrospiraceae bacterium | reverse complement strand
ACGCGGATCTTGGACGACAATCGATCGCGCAGCCCCTCTCCCTTAAGCGCGGCGACCGAGATTCTACACGCTCCGAACCCTAAATCCAATGGCTCATAAACATCGCTGTCTTGCTCCAACAGCACATCTTTGCCGACGATTCCGGCGTCCGCCCCCCCATATTCCACATAGGTCGGCACATCGCTGGGCCGGACGATCAGGAACGTGATGCCGATCTCTTCACAGACAAATACCAGACGCCGGCTTTCACCGGATAACCCGGCGGTTTCATACCCGGCTCGCCGAAACAAATCCAGCGCCGACTCGATCAATTTCCCCTTCGATAATGCGATGGTCAGCATCCGACCTCCTAGCGCACAGCCGCCGCACTCGACTTCCGACGTTCGATCGTTGCCCCCAAGCCCCGCAACTTTTCTTCGATCCGCTCATAGCCCCGGTCAAGATGATAGACCCGTTGTACCTCGGTCACTCCATCAGCGGCCAAACCGGCAAGTATCAGTCCAGCGCTCGCCCGAAGATCCGAGGCCATCACCGGCGCACCCGTCAAGTTTTGGCGCCCCGTCACCACGAGCCGATTGCCTTCGACACGGATGTCCGCCCCCATCCGTCGCAATTCTTCAACATGCATAAAGCGGCTCTCGAAGACCGTCTCAGTCACGATACTCGTGCCTTCGGCGAGACCCATCAACGCCGCCATTTGCGCCTGCATATCGGTCGGAAAACCAGGATAGGGCAAGGTCCTGATATCGGTTCCCTTTAGCCTCTTCGGCGCGGTGATACGGACTCGCTCTTTTTCGGCAGACACCTCCGCTCCGGCTTCTCTCAATTTCATCAGAATGGCTTCCAGATGGGCGGGCCGGCAATGGGTGATGGTCACATCGCCTCTCGTCATGGCTCCGGCAACCAGAAAGGTACCGGCCTCGATGCGATCCGGAATCACCTCATGCTCCCCGCCCTGCAACTCCCTGACCCCTTCGATCGTAAGGACATCCGTCCCAGCTCCCTCGATGCGAGCGCCGCGCTTGCTCAGAAAATCAGCCAGATCAACGATCTCAGGCTCCTTGGCCGCGTTCTCCAATACCGTCGTCCCTTCAGCAAGCGATGCCGCCATCATCAAGTTCTCGGTTCCCGTCACTGTCGGCGTATCGCAATAGATCCGCGCGCCTTTCAACCGTTTAGCCTTCGCGGTGATATACCCATGCTCGATAGAAATGTCAGCCCCTAATTTTGCCAACCCCGCCAGATGAAGATTGACAGGACGCGATCCGATTGCACACCCGCCGGGCAACGACACCTTGGCCTGCCCCCAACGGGCGACCAAGGGCCCCAACGTCAGCACAGAGGCCCGCATGGTTTTGACAAGATCATAGGGGGCCTCGGTAGAATTGATGGCGTCCGCTTTGATGACGGCCCGATTGCCCTCATGGGAAACCGTCGCCCCGAAAATCCCCAACAGTTTTCCCATCGTCAGCACATCGGCCACACGCGGAACATTCGCAATGACGCATTCACCACCACCCAGTATAGTCGAGGCCAAAATAGGCAGCGCGGAATTTTTGGCGCCGCTGATGCGGACTTCCCCCCGCAACTGATTCCCGCCTGTGATGACAATGCGATCCATCGCGTTCCTGTTTCCTATTCAGGCCGTCTTGCGATCACGACCCGCTCGATTCCAGCTTCATCTTCGACGACCCGTAACGGCGCATAGCCTCCGATGTGCTCCGCCATCTGCCGCACAACGGCACATTGCCCCTGACCGATTTCCATCACCAGCGTTCCGCCCGGCACAAGGAACTCCTTGGACTCGCGCAGCAATCGCTCATGAAACTCGGTGCCGGTCGGCCCGCTAAGCAACGCCGAGCGCGGCTCAAACTCACGCACCTCCGGCTGCAAACCGGCCCAATCCGTCTCGGCGATATACGGAGGGTTGGAAACGATAACGTCCACCGCCCCGGCCATGCCCCGTTCACGCAATACCGACAGCAGATCGCCTTCCATCCACTCGATCTTCTCAGCCACCGCATGCCGCTCCGCATTCCCCTGCGCAACCGCTAATGCCTCTGGAGAACAATCCACCGCAACAATGCGCGCGTTCCCAAGGATCGTCGCCAAGGTGACGGCCACACAACCGGAACCCGTGCCCACATCCACGAGTACGGACTCTTTGTCGAGATCGACGGCCCTCACGGCTTCTTGAACGAGCACCTCGGTCTCGGGGCGTGGGATCAGCACGGCCGGGCTTACCTGAAATTCAAGACCGCAAAACTCTTGCGTGCCCAAAATATATTGCAGCGGCTCACGCGCCGCCCGCCTTGATGCCAGCGAGACAGCATGCGCCCACTGTTCGGCTGAAACCGGCTCTTGCGCTTTGCTCGCCAGATGATGGCTTTGCAATTCCAGCACATGCGCCACAAACCACCGGGATTCCTGCGCCGCAGTCTCCACTCCGGACTGCTCCAGTGTGCGCCGAATCCACGCGACCAGCGCCTCTATCGTCTTCGATTCAGCCATGCGGGACACCGCCCCTGCTACACATTCGCCGTTTCGGCTTGCTGCTGTTGAGCCTTCAGCGCCTGGACGATGTCGTCAAGATCGCCTTCCATCACCAATTCGAGCTTGTGCAAAGTGACACCGACCCGATGGTCCGTCACCCGGTTCTGCGGGAAATTATACGTCCGAACCTTTTCGCTCCGTTCACCGGTGCCGACCTGCGACTTTCTGTTCTGGGCGATCTCCGCATCCTGCTTTTCACGCTCCGCCTCGACGATGCGGGCCCGTAAGGTCCGCATGGCCTTGGTGCGGTTCTTCAATTGCGACCGCTCGTCCTGACAAGATACAACCACACCGGTCGGAATGTGCGTGATCCGGACGGCAGATTTTGTGGTGTTGACACTCTGGCCTCCGGCCCCGGATGAACAGAAGGTATCGATCCGAAGATCCGCGGGATCGATCTTCACGTCCACTTCGTCGACGTCCGGCATCACCGCCACGGTCACGGTGGAAGTGTGAATTCGGCCTGAGGCTTCCGTCACCGGCACTCGCTGGACGCGATGGACGCCGGCTTCATACTTAAAATAGCCGTAGGCGCTTTTCCCTTCGATCAGCGCGACAATGTTCTTGTATCCTCCAATGCCGGTTTCAGACACTTCGACCGTATCGACCTTCAAACATTTTTTTTCCGCGTATCTTGTGTACAGGCGAAACAGCTGCCCCGCAAACAACGCCGCTTCGTCACCACCGGTGCCCGCACGAATTTCCAAGACCAGACTTTTTTCGTCTCTCGGATCTTTGGGGATCAAGAACTCTTTGGCCTGTTCCTCCATAACTCGTTGCGCCCGCTCCAAGGTGACAGATTCGTCTGCCGCCATCCTGTGCAATTCCTGTCCGGCCGAAGGATCGTCGAGAATCTGCGCGGCATCCTCCAGTTGCTTGGCCGCATCGTGGTAGGTCTCGAACAGTTTGACGCCCGGCTCAAGCTCCGCCCGTTCCTTCGTGAGCTTGCGAAGTTGCGCCGGCTGGTTCAGGACAGAAGGGTCCATGAGCTGATCCGTCAACTCATGAAAGCGCGATACGACTGACTCCCATTTCTTGACTAACGCGGCGTCCATGCGGTTTGTTCCTTCGCTGTAACTGCGTGCCGGCCCTTAAAAACAAAGAGACCCTGCTTCGGGACGAAGCAGGGTCTCTTCCCATGACCGTATGGACCGCTACTTGTCCTTCTTTGCGTACTTTTTCTTGAACCGCTCGACACGCCCCTCGGTATCGACGATCTTCTGGGTGCCGGTAAAAAACGGATGGCAATTGGAGCAGATATCGACACTAATATCGCCGACGGTGCTCCGTGTCTTGAACGAATTGCCGCACGCGCAATGGACCGTGGCTTCCCGATAGACTGGATGAATACCTTTTTGCATGATGTAATCACTCCTTACCAAAACCGACCATTCACTCCGCTCTCCACAAGAGAAATGTACTCTATCCGAAGCAGGGCGCAAGAAACAAGCGCCGTCTATCGGTTCATCGACTGCAGAAAGTCCTGATTGGTCTTGGAGCCGCTGATCTTGTCCATCAGGAACTCCATCGCCTCCATCGTGCCCAGCGGGCTCAGCACCTTGCGCAAAATCCACATTTTATTGAGACGATCCTTGTCCACCAGCAATTCTTCCTTACGCGTGCCGGACTGGCTGATGTCGATCGCCGGGAAAAGACGCTTGTCGGCCAACCGGCGGTCCAGATGGACTTCCATATTGCCGGTCCCTTTGAATTCTTCGAAAATGACGTCATCCATACGGCTGCCGGTATCCACCAACGCAGTTGCCATGATGGTTAAACTCCCGCCGTTTTCAATATTCCGAGCTGCGCCGAAGAACCGTTTGGGGCGCTGCAGGGCATTGGAATCAAGTCCTCCGGAAAGCACCTTACCGCTGGGCGGAGCAATCGTGTTGTACGCACGCGCCAACCGCGTAACACTGTCCAGCAGGATAACGACATCTTTCTTATGTTCGACAAGCCGCTTTGCTTTTTCCAATACCATTTCCGCGACTTGTGCATGGCGCTGTGCCGGTTCGTCGAAGGTCGAGCTGATGACTTCCGCTTTGACCTGACGCTGCCAGTCCGTCACTTCCTCCGGCCGTTCGTCGATCAACAATACGATCAGCGTCACCTCTTTATGGTTCTTGATGATGGCGCGTGCAATGGCCTGCAGCAACATCGTCTTCCCGGTGCGAGGAGCAGCCACGATCAGCCCACGCTGCCCTTTCCCGATCGGCGTGACGAGTTCCATCACGCGCGTGCAATATTCTTCCCGATCAAATTCCAAATTGATCCGTTCCTCGGGATACAGCGGGGTCAGGTTATCAAACAGGATCTTGTCCCGCGAAACTTCCGGGTCTTCGTAGTTGACCTTTTCAACTTTGAGCAGTGCGAAGTAGCGCTCGCTTTCTTTCGGAGGCCGGATCTGTCCTGAGACAATGTCGCCGGTGCGCAAATTGAACCGTCTGATCTGCGACGGGGAAATATAGATGTCGTCGGGACCAGGGAGGTAATTGGAGTCCGGGGCGCGCAGAAAACCGAACCCGTCTGGGAGAGTCTCCAGAACACCCTCTCCAAAAACTACCCCGTTCTTCTCGGTCTGAGCTTGCAGGATGGCAAAGATCAATTCCTGCTTTCTCAGATTGGCCGCCCCTTCGATTTTGAGCTCACGGGCCACGTCATTGAGATCGGCAATCGACTTTTGTTTCAACTCTGCGAGATACATCACTTCCCCCCTTGCTACCGACATAGGACTCCTCTCGATCCCCTGGCTTGGTTACGGATCACGACGACTTGCTTAGACTGATGGACCATGCGAAACGCGCTCAATGTATTATTTTGTCCTGACGGCTATAGATCAGTGCGTATCGGGTGGAATAGCTTGTGGAGGACGCTTGCCTACCTACGCAGAAAAGATATGGTCTCCGAAATTACCGGGACACTGGGCCTAAACAAACTATTTGGTTGGTCTACAAACTCTCTCACTCTCCACACTTGCTGGAGCTTGGTCCGAGACAGGTTGCTGAATTGAGTTCTTTATTGGTGAGAACTGTATTCGCACTGGAATATTGAGGTGGATCATACTGAGCACCCGGCTAGTTGTCAACTGACATCTATTATTTTTCTTGGCTCACGACCTCCCCTGCCATCCTCTCCTTCCCTCAATATCATCTCAGCTTTGTCGATGTGCCGCTTGTTCCCTGAATTCAAAATATGTTACACAGACATACGGATGTTGCATGGCGCACGACGACGACGAAACCACTCCAGACCGAGTCTTTTCCCTCTTTGAAGCCAATCAGCTGATCCCTCAGCTTCAGTCGTACCTGACCACTGTCCAAGAGCGGAAAGAAGTCCTGCTTCAAACTCGCGAGGAAGTGCGGAAAGCCTCGGCTAATGCCGACCACGGAGGTGGGACAACGGTCGGCTCCCATTATGTCAAAAGCCTTCAGGACATCAGCACGAATCTTCGCACGATCCATGAATTGGGGGTGGTCGTTAAAGATATCGACCTCGGGCTCTGCGATTTTCCGCATGTCCGTGACGGCCGGATCGTCTATTTATGTTGGAAACTCGGT
>SXPO01000249.1 GCA_005793285.1 Nitrospiraceae bacterium | reverse complement strand
GAATCCCTTGGCTGCTTCCGAAATCGCATGAACCAGAATCGCCCGTATCCCGGCGATCTCCGAAGCCTGCACGGTGCGCCAAACCGCATCCCGCAGCAGGCCCGTCCCGATGCCGCGATTTTGGAATTCCCTATCGACCGCCAGGCGGCCGAGCACCATGACGGGAATGGGGTCGGGTACGTTCCGCTTCACGCGGCCGGGCGCATCGGCGTGCGCTACGGCCCCGGTGGCGAGGGTATAATAGCCGGCGACCTTCCTTTTTACGCATACGACATAGGTGCGTGACGCCCCGCTTTCTTCATTGGCGAGGGCGCGCCGGCGGAGCCAGTCGTCGAGCGCCTCCTCCCCGGAATGGAACCCGGAGAGATCATGCGCCGGGGTGAGTTTTTCAGGCAGGGTTATTTTCGGAAGCGGCCCGCTCATTTATCCCACGGCGCTCTGGTTTGAAGAAGCCGCCGCAGCTTGGGGTTGGCGGCCGGAGGCTTGTCGAGCATCGCCGTGAAGCGTTTGAACGTTTCCCTAGACAGTCCGAAATACCGGCTGTCGAGCAGCACGGCTTCGGCCTCCCGGCAGGCTGTTTCCAGCATGAAGTCCGACCGGCTGCGGCCCAAAGCTTCCGCCGCCCGGTCGATCAGCGCTTTCTGTTTCTGGCTGGCCCTCAGGTTGATCGTTTCAACCCGGCCTTCGGTTCCTCTTGCTTCCACAGTTGGCATGATCGCCTCCTTGTACATACAACAGCTATACATGAATGTAGTGGCATTGTAAATACAATGAAGCAGGATATTGTATAATCAATGGCTTATGCCATGAGCATGTTTGACGTGTCATGCGGCCGTCCGGTCCACCAGGAAAGTTCATATCCATGGCCCACAGCTTTCTCGCTGCACCCGCAGAGTCCTGACTGGTCAGCCGGGCCATGTCTATGATTGCCGACGGCGCTGACGCTATTGATTCTATCAGGCTGCGACCGTTTCAAGTTTGCCCGATTTGCCCTTTGCTTTGGACACCCGGATTTGAATGTTCATGTTCAGCCTAAGCAGAAACGAAAATAACCGATCCAGAGTAAAGCCTTTTAACTGACCGCTCTTCAGCTTGGATATATCAGGTTGCACAGCACCAATAAGAGCAGCGGCTTCTTTTTGAGTAAATGAGGTGCAGGCAGGTATGGACCGTAACAAAATCATTGCAGTACTTGGGGTGCCACGATCTCCCACCATCACCGCACTAAATCAGAGCTGCCTATCGGCTATAAGCGCTAGGGGAAGAACGACTATAACGGCGCTTGCAAGGCTAAGCGTCGGGTTCCCTTTATGAACCCCCTCCTACCGGCAAAGGCCCCGGGGGGTGTCTCCCAGGAATCGAAATAGCGCCGTGTTTCTAGAGTCTGGCGATATCAGGCAGGCCCAATTTTGGGCTAAACTATCACGTAAATGTGAGGATAGGCCTCGATGAGGTCAAAGAAAGACGAGGAGCATGGGCATATGGTCATGCCAGGGCGGTATCGGCACTATAAGGGTCACGAATACGAGGTTCTTGGAATCGCAAGGCATTCTGAGACTGAAGAAGAGTTCGTCCTGTACCGTGCGCTGTATGGCGAGTTTGGCCTCTGGGTAAGGCCGTTAGGTATGTTCGAGGAGCTGATCGAGATTGATGGCCGACTCATCCCTCGTTTTTGTCGGTTGTCCTAGGAAAGAGCTGGGGACTCGCTTTCAGAACAGAACGAGACCTGGAATTGACACAACGTACAGGGGCAAGGGTATTCCGTTCGACTCCATTGCACCGGATTCTGGAATTGGCACGTATACGTCTGCCAAAATCCGGTTCAACCGCCAGAGAGTTCGCTCTCGCCTACCGACGCCCTGCATGTACCGCTGTATACATGAATGCTGTATACACGATTGCCAATCCCACACTCACTGCCAACACACCGATGATCAATGCCACCATAGTCCCTCACCCCCTTCTAGTTTCATATGACCATCTCTACTCCTGCTCTATGAAGGGCCCATGAGGAGATCATGAAGAATTCTTCATGATTCACCGTATGGCCTGGGGGTCGCGGGATGGGGGTGGTCTATGTTTGTGTCAGAGGAGGTGTCAGCTTGTTTTCTATGCTGAGCGAAGGTGTCTGATCTCGGCCAGCGTACGGTCGATTTCACTTGGCGAATTGATGAGACTTGGCGCGAGCCGGACATATTTCGTCGCATAGGGGGTCACACTGCCGACGATCCCTCGTTGACTGAGTTTTTCCACCACCGTGCGAGGCGCCAGACCGGCCACTTCACAACAGACGATCCCAGCCGAGAGGTCCTGCGACATCGGTGTCTGCAGCGTGACATGCGGCATGGCTGCTAAGCCCTGCTTCAACTGTTGGCTGAGTTCATAGATGCGCTGCGTCACCTTGGATTTGCCGATGGTCTGATGAAACGTGAAGGCTTCATCCAACGCCCAGCGATGCTCAAACGAGTGAAACCCGCCCGGCGTCATGTGGACCGATTGCGGGAGACTCTTCGAGGATTGGTTCTCCATCCAGAGGTCATAGGCCTGGAAGTTGAAGGTTGGAATCACGGCTTGAGTGACGGGCCACGCGGTCGGATGGCCCCACACAAGCCCGGTCCCTCGCGGGCCGAACATCCATTTGTGGGTTCCGGCGATCAAGAAGTCGCAGCCGAGATCACTGAGCCGGAAGTCCTCGACCCCCAATGCATGCACTCCGTCCACACAGAAGATGACTCGGTCTTGCTCAGCCCGGGAGCGATTGATGGATTGGATGGCCCGCGCCATCTCACGAATCGGCAGTTTGAGGCCGGTGCTGGAATGGACCCAGGTGACTGCGACGATGCGTGTTGCGGGAGCGATACCCCTTCGCAGGGCATCGACCAGCTCGTCATGAGAGACGGCCTTCAGGGACTGATAGAGGGGAATCTGACGAACTGTGGCGCCTGTCCGTTCAGCGCGGAGACGCAACGAGGTTTCCGTCGAATAATGGTCGTGTGTCGTCGTCAGGATTTCCTGCCCGGCGCGAAGTTGTAATCCGCCATAGAGCAGGCCCAGCCCCATCGTCGTGCTGTCGGTGAGGGCAATATCGGTGGGGCTAGCTCCCAGATAGTCAGCAGCGGCCTGGAGGACCAGCGCCTCCTGTTTCTCTTCATGCTCGAACCAATAGCCGATAGGGTTCGCATCCAAACCGGCGCGATGCCGCTCAATCGCGTTGCGTACCGGTGTGGGATGGGATGAGAGAAAAAACCCGGCCAGATGGATGAGTTGAGGAGACAGGGGAAACTGTGCCCTGATCTCATCCCAGCTCTCGAACGGGCGTGGTGGAGGTTGCTGATCGGCAAACGCGCGAGGGTAGGCGCTTGCCAGAACCGTTGCGCTCAAGGCTAGTCCTGTCCGCACCAGAAAACCTCGGCGGCCGATATCGGTCATAAGGCCTCCTCGTGAAACGTCGTTCGTGAAGCGTGAAGCGCGAAAAGGTCATTGGCAATGGGCGGAGGAACTTCCAATGACTGGTGACCAGTGACTCATAGCTCAGGTTTGCGAGATACGAGATACGCTTCACGAGGAACGGTTGTGCAAGTGGTGTCGCGACGAGTCGTCATGGGTCATGCGGATTATGACTGATAACTTTCGATCGGCGGGCAGCTGCAAATGAGATGGCGGTCGCCGTAGGCCTCATCGATGCGGCTGACGCTCGGCCAGAACTTGTTGTTCCTGATCCAGGGAGCAGGAAATGCCGCCTGCTCGCGGCTGTAGGGACGGGTCCACTCTGTAGCCGTGACGATGGATGCCGTGTGGGGCGCGTTCTTTAGCAGATTGTTCGTCCTCGGCTGGCGCCCATCGGCGATCTCCTGGATCTCGGCGCGGATTCGGATCAATGCCTCGCACATCCGATCGATCTCCGCCTTCGCTTCGCTTTCCGTCGGTTCAATCATGAGGGTGCCAGGCACCGGAAACGAGACGGTCGGCGCATGGAAGCCGTAGTCCATCAGCCGCTTCGCGACATCCATGGCTTCCACCCCGGCGCTCTCCTTGAATTCCCGCAGATCCAGAATGAATTC
This sequence comes from Nitrospiraceae bacterium, assembly GCA_005793285.1. Lineage (GTDB taxonomy): Bacteria > Nitrospirota > Nitrospiria > Nitrospirales > Nitrospiraceae > Nitrospira_D. The sequence goes on along the minus strand of SXPO01000249.1, from coordinate 2,293 downwards.
ATGCCCCACCAGCCCGGCGTCGCCGGCATAGAGGACCGAGTAATGTTTCTCCAGCCGCTTGGCCAGGTAGTTGGCGTTCAGAATGGCCACCTGGGTGGCCTTGGTCAACCCGTCACGGCCCATCAGCGCGATGTAGATCCATGAGATCGGGAGGATGCCGGCGCTGCCGAATGGCGCGGCGGACACCGGACCGATGGCCGCAGGTCCTCCGAGTTGTATCACGGGATGTCCGGGGAGGAAGGGCGCAAGATGCTGCGCCGCACCGATGGGACCCACGCCTGGTCCGCCGCCGCCGTGCGGAATGCAAAAGGTCTTATGGAGATTGAGGTGACAGATGTCCGCGCCGATATCGCCGGGACGGCAGAGGCCCACCATGGCGTTCATATTGGCGCCGTCCATGTAGACCTGTCCGCCATGGGTGTGGATGATTTGGCAAATGCGCCGCACGCCTGCTTCGAACACGCCGTGCGTAGAGGGATAGGTGAGCATCACCGCCGCCAAGCGGTCCCGGTGTTCGGCCGCCTTGGCCTCAAGATCCTGAAGATCCACATTGCCATGCCGATCGCAGGCCACGACCACGACGGTCATGCCGGCCATGGCGGCGCTGGCAGGATTCGTCCCATGGGCCGACACGGGAATCAAACAGACGTCCCGATGCGTCTCTCCTCTCGATCGATGGTAGGCTCGGATGACCATCAGGCCCGCATATTCACCTTGTGAGCCGGCATTCGGTTGGACCGAGAAAGCCGCGAACCCGGAGATTTCAGCCAGCCATGCTTCGAGTTGCCGGATCATCTCCCGATAGCCGAGGGTCTGCTTCTCCGGAGCAAATGGATGCAGCCGGGCAAACTCCGGCCACGTCACCGGCAGCATTTCCGACGTCCCGTTCAGCTTCATCGTGCAGGAGCCGAGTGGAATCATGGAGTGCACCAGCGACAGATCCTTTGCTTGCAATCGATGGAGATAGCGGAGCATCTCGTGTTCAGAATGGTATCGATTGAAGATCTCATGTGTCAGATACTTGCTCGTTCTGGCCAATGATGCAGGATAGGCAAGATCGATTGCGGCAATCAGGTCCGAGAGCTTGAACGGCAGTTGGTCATACCCTACGAAGATCTCCCACAGACGACGGACTTCAACGTCCGAACTGACTTCGTCGAGTGACAGACCGATGGAGCTATCTTCGTAGCGCCTGAGATTGATCCCCTGCTCGTTCGCCCGCAGGGCAATCTGATCGGCTTGGGTTCGAGCGAGGGGCACGCGGATCGTATCGAAGAAGACTTTCGGCAGCACATCGAATCCAAGCCGCCGCAACCCTTCGGCCAGCAGCAAGGTGAGTCCGCGCACGCGCTCGGCAATGCGGCGCAGCCCTTCCGGACCATGGTACACCGTATACATGCCGGCCATGACGGCCAACAGGACTTGGGCCGTGCAGATATTGCTCGTGGCTTTCTCCCGCCGGATGTGCTGTTCCCGCGTTTGAAGCGAGAGCCGGATGGCCGGCTTTCCCGTCACGTCTTTGGATACCCCGACGATGCGGCCCGGCATCTGCCGCTTGTACTCTTCTTTCGTGGCCAGGAATGCGGCATGGGGTCCGCCGAACCCGATCGGGACGCCGAACCGTTGCGTTGATCCGACCGCAATGTCGGCGCCGAATTCTCCGGGTGGACGGAGCAATGTCAGGGCAAGGAGATCGGTCGCAACCACTACGAGGACGCCGGCCTCATGGGCGCTCGCCACCAAGGCGCTGTAATCGCTTACGTAACCGTCCGTCGCCGGGTATTGCAGCAAGAGGCCACACAGCTTGCCATCTGAACAATCGACAGAGGAGGTCGGTCCGGTCCGAATCGTGATGTTGAGCGGTTCGGCTCTTGTCCGCAACACGGCCAAGGTCTGGGGATGGCAATCACGTGAGACGAAGAATTCCTTCCGTTCCCCGCCTGCGCCGCGAGCGATGACATTACACATCGCCATCGCTTCCGCGGCGGCGGTGGCTTCGTCCAACAGCGACGCATTCGACAGCGGCAGGCCGGTCAGGTCTCCGACCATCGTTTGAAAGTTGACCAACGCTTCGAGCCGGCCCTGCGAGATCTCGGCCTGATAGGGTGTGTATTGCGTATACCAGGCAGGATTCTCCAGAATGTTTCGTTGGATCACACCAGGCGTCACGCAATCGTAGTAGCCCATGCCGATCAGTGAACGAGCGACGGTGTTTTGGGATGCCAGTTCTTTGAGTTGGGCCAGGACAGCCTGTTCGCCGCGATGGGTTGGGAGCGAGAGCGATTTGCGAAGG
>SXPO01000248.1 GCA_005793285.1 Nitrospiraceae bacterium | reverse complement strand
TCCTCACGCAGGCCTTTCCGAGAAGTTCTCCACGTCGTACTCCTGTTGGTGATGGTTCAATCGTGGGATGCGGCCTCCGTCTGTGCGGAGTGGCGGTTGGTTGATGGCCACAATAGGGCGAAGGTCTATGTCGATACCGAGACCATCAGCCGGCAGGGTGAGTTGGTCAGCGTGTGGGTCCTGGATGATTTGCAGACTGCCCAGGCACAGGGGCTCAGGAAATACTTATCCACCAGGGCACAGGAAGAGCACGATTGTGCCAGAGAGCGATTTCGGCTCCGGGCCTTGGAATATTTCTCTGGGAATATGGGATCAGGCGAGGCGTTCTACAAGACGGCAGGCGAGTCAGATTGGACAGCGATTCCGCGAGGAACATTAGCACAATCAGTGTGGAAATTCGTGTGCGCTGTGAAGATACGATGAGGGAGCGGATTTCACGCCATTCGGACGAAAGAGCCGATGGCGCAGGTGGGACAACCGGCATTCGATCCGAACCACTAACCACTCACCACGTACCATTATGCCCGGATGCTATCGGCTATCAGTTATCAGCTCTTGTCCTTTTAGTATTCGTCGATTTCATCCGTTTCGTCGATCAATTCTGCCGTGATCTCAGCCGGTTCTCCCGTCCACTGAGTCAGAGGGATGCCTTTGGCTTTCAGAATGGCTTCCTGTTCGGTCCCCGCTGCTAGGGTCAGTTCATAATGAATCGTGTGCCGCACTTGAAACATTCTCATGGCATCTCCTGTGATACCGGCGCAGCCGGCATAACGGAACAACTCCATCGAGGGCTGTGATGGACGAACTAGGTTTATCCTAAGTGCGACGGTATTGGGAAGTCCAATTGAAAATGCGACATGAGCCGGTTACGACGGGGCTGGCATCGCTCTGAGAAAAAGTATTATGATGCCGACGACGGGATGGCAGATGGTTCTCGAGAATTTGTTCGTGGAGGAGGTGTCGTATGGCCGCTAAGCTCTCGTGTCCTTCATGCAAGGCCGATAATCCCAATCGAATCAGTGATATGGCCCAGCCGCAATCAGCCGCTGCTGTCAAAACAGGGCTGGCTCCCCAATATATTCCCCCACGACAACCCTGGGCCTATCTCCAGGGGTTTCTGCTTGCCGTTCCGCTCTATGCCGGCATTATGCTGTCTCTCACCTCGCCGGGGGAATCGGAGGCAAGTACGGCAAAGGCCGATCTCCTCGGGTCCGTTACCTTTCTGAGCGTGTTGATCGGTTATGGTGTGTGGAAAAACAAGGCCTACACGAAGAAGTTGGACGAATGGAAGAAGGCCGTTGCCTCCAAGCTGCATTGCTTGCAATGCGGCCACGTCTTCGATTCGTAGCAGCCGGCCGCCCGCGGCATTTCTGTAGTGCCGACCCCCTGTCGATTTTGCCGGCCCAACTCTGCTGATGGCCTCTCCCTGCCCAGTACGATGCATGACGTCTCCAAGGCTCCATAACATAGGGCTGTTCTGCATAGCCCTTCTGGTGTTAGGTGGTCAAACGGTCTATGCCGGCTGGGTGCTGGTCGAGACAAAACGTGTGCGTCTGCTGGCGTTCACGGAGTTCTCAGGGCATATGGGAACCGGCATCGCGGCGAATGGATATGTGGACCAAGACGCCTGGTTGCCGGTTGAACCTGAGAGTATCAATCATGCATTGTGGGAGTTGGTCTGTACCCGGTAATGATTTCGCTCTATCAGAGCATTCTGCTAGAATGTGCCGCCGTGAAGAGTCTTACGCGTGGCATCGCCATTTTTGAGGTTAAAACGTGACGGATACAGACTCGTCATCCCGTCGGCTGATTATGATTGGATGCGTCGTGGCCGGAGTGGGTGTGGCTGCTGGCGCGTTTGGCGCGCACATGCTGAAGACCATTCTGGAGCCGCCCCTATTGGCGGCCTATGACACGGCGACGCGGTATCAGATGTACCATGCCTTCGGGATGGTGCTGGTCGGAATCGTGATGCGAGTCTATGACGATCGACGGCTGGCCATGGCCGGGTGGCTGTTTGCGACGGGGATGGTTTTGTTCTGCGGCAGTCTCTACGGCATCGCGCTGGCGGGGCTGAAGTGGCTGGGTCCAATCACCCCATTGGGCGGATTGACGTTTATCATCGGGTGGGGGCTCTTGGGCTGGCGAGTGTGGAAGGGAGTGAGTACGCCATAAGCTCTGTCGGTCGAGCCACGAGATACGAACGACGCTTCACGAGATACGTTGTCCAGGGTTCTAGGGCCGGCAATCTGCGGTGCGCTTCGCCGTGATCGGTCCCCAACCGCCGGTGTTGTTGACGAACGACCCTTCGATTCTTGTTGCCTCTTTCAATCCTTCCCGGACGAGGAGGAGGCTGTCTTCCTGCACATAGGTGCCATTTTCCCACCGCAAGTACACGCTATCACCCAGAATGACAGTTTCAACCGGCAGTGGAACGTTGGGCGCGGTCTGTCCGGCCGGGGGGAAGCTAATGACAGTTTTCTGTTCCTGATGTTGTCGGTGGTTGTGAATCGTCCATTGCCACGTTCCGCAGAGGCGTGCCAGGCCTCTGGCCTGCCTCACGCGATCCTTCCATTCACGAAGCGACCACCAGGCAGTCAGTGCTTCTTGATGTGCTTCAAATGTTACCCGATGGGCGGCAAGGAGCAGGGCTGTTCGGTTTGTCTGGGACTCGGATTGAGCCAAATCAGGCGGCGATTGTTCCGTCAATAGTCGAATGAGTTCAGCAAGAGATGGCAGGCGGCTTCCGGCATTCATCCACTCTTGCCGTGCAGTGGAAGGTGTCCCTGCGGTAATTGAAGCAGCCAAGGTTTCGTCACTGGCGCGCCGGATGGAATCGGCCAATTGCCATGCCGCAAGCGCCGCCATCAGCTCATGGGCGGACTGAGACAATTCGGCAATGCCTAATTCCTTCGCCACAGTGGCCGACAATCCCTTGGCGCCCAATATGTTGGCGGCATCTTTCAATCCGAGGGCGGGGCCGATGGTCGATGTGAACAGCGCCATGGCACCGGTATTCGAATCGATCGCGGTGAGTTGAACCGACCGGTCGGCGGCAACCTCCGCCAGCAGGACCGGCGAAGTTTGTGTGGCGGGAGCTGCCATCGATGGCGTGACGATACAGGCCATCGCCGCCATCACAAGGGCGATCCCGATGCCATGCGGCGCGAGACGATCACAAGTCCGCATCGCCCATTCAGCGAGGTGAATGCAGGACGGAAAGAATGTGTTGTTCATCTTTGTTTGCGAGATACGAGATACGCTTCACGATATGCATGTATTCGAGCAATTTTGCAACCAGCAGGGATGAGTTATACAGGGGTCCTTACGTTCCCTGAAAACAGGCCTTGAGAAAGGCGGCGGTTCGTTCCCATGCCAATGTGGTGGCGTCGGCTCGATAGGTATCCGGTTTCATCTCATTACAGAATGCGTGGGGCACGTCCGGATAGGTCTGGATCTCCGTCCGTTTCCCGTATTCTGCGGCGGCAGCGCGCAGCTCCTGGACCTGCTCCTCGGTTGCCCAGGTATCGTTGCCGGCCTGGTGATACAGCACGGGCGATGTGAGGTCGTTCATCAGTTCCCTGGGCTGGACCATTCTGCCGTAGTAGGACACGACCGCGCGTAATCGCTTACGTTGGCAAGCGAAGCGCAGCGCATACGAACCGCCCATGCCGTAGCCCACCACTCCATGGATATTTCGTTTGGCCATGGTGCGTGTATTGAGATACTCGCAGCAGGAATTGATGTCCGTCAGCACCTGCGTCTCGTTCTGTTTCTCTTGCAGCGCTGCGGCGACCTCGTCGTTGGCCGTCACCATTCCGCCCAGCCGGCCGTACAAATTGGGAATGATGACCATATAGCCCTCGCAGGCCAGCCGCGCGCCGAG
>SXPO01000247.1 GCA_005793285.1 Nitrospiraceae bacterium | reverse complement strand
TCCGGAATTCAGGCAATTGCTCAAGGTGAAGTCGATGATGCGGTACTTGCCTCCGAATGGGACCGCCGGCTTCGCGCGCTGGTCGGTGAGCGGAAAGAGCCGCTCGCCTTTGCCGCCGGCGAGGACCATCGTGAAGATATTCTTCATGCGGCGAATTCTAGCAGGACCGGCATCAAATAGAAAGAAAGTGGAATCATTGACTTCCCGTTCCTTGCGGATAATACTAGCCGACAGAATCCGGCGGTCGTCCGCTTTCCATGTTGAGTAACAAAGGAGTGAGCATGAAACGCGACGTTGTTGTGGCCGCTCTTCGAAATAGTTCCAAGCCTGTGGTGAAGTCTTCCACCAGACCTGCGGAGCCCGCACATGACATGGCGTGGCGTGTCGAGCGGCTGGAAGGGCAGCTGCAGAAACTGTCCGAGCTGGTTCGAGAACATGCGGAAGATATGGACCGGCTGGTCCGGATCGTCGCAGAGGATCGGGATGCCATCCGTCGGCAACTACTTCGCAAACATCATGAGAAAGTGCGAGTCAGGAAACATCTGAGAGACACCGATTCTCGAAATGGGTTGGACAGCTGATCCTGCCGTGAAACCTTGCGTCAGGCGCAGGCGGATTCATGCCGCTGTCAGGCGCGCGACAATCACCCACCGTCCGGTGCCGTTCATCGCGCAGTTCCATCCAGAGAGACCGTGCTGCGGGTGACCGCAGCGCCGGTTTCATGTGTATGATAATCCAGGATCAGGGTGGGTGGGACCATTGCCGTTATCGGCAGGCAGGATAGCCGTGCCGCTGTAATTGTGGAAAGGAGCATAGGTTTCGTGAAGACGCATCGCATCATAAGAGGACTTGCCCCATTGCTTGCTGTGCAGCTGATGGGAGGCCTGTACGGGCTGGAGATCGATAGCGTGCAGGCGTTGAACGTCTGGCCGGTTCAAGTGCCGTATGAGGCGCCGCCGGGCAATCAGGATGCGCCGGATGTCTCGGTCCCTCCCAATACGAATCCGTTGAGCCCTGAGGAGCTGACGCGCGCCGAAGCGATACTGCCGCTGCTGGAAGGCAAACAAGAATTCTGGGCGATGGGGGAATTCGTACATTTGGGAGCGTCGTCGATTCCTGTTCTGGTCAAGGCCCTGACTATGCCGAGTCCCAGAGTTCGGTACAATGCCATTGAAACATTGTCGATGATGAAAGGTGTGTCGGGAGTCCCGGCGCTTGTCGGCACGGCCAAAGCAGTCAACGAAATTCCCCGCGTGCGCGAACATGCCTTGCGAGTTGCGATTCGTTTGAACCCGTCTCTGGTACCGGAGGCGATTGAGGTGATGGCGGCAGACCTGAATTCGTCCGTCAGAAAAGCGGCGGCGTTCGAGGCGCGGTATGTGCGGCACAAAGCGGTGATCCCCGTCTTGATTTCGATGGTGACGGACGATGAACGGTTCGTGGCATTGTCGGCGCTCCATTCCTTATGGATTTTGACGCGCCACGAGACTGAGTTTCACGATTGGGAGACCTCGACAAAGCAGGATCGCGCAGTCTGGATCTGCGAATGGGTCGAGTGGTGGAACGACAATCACCAGGTGTTTGAAATCCCGGAGCCGCCACGGCCGAAGCGGAAATCGTAATCTGCAGGAGACTGCATCAGTCTGCTGAGAGGGTTGCAGGCCCGGAGGGGCCTGTGTTAGGACTGTATCGTCATAGATGGGTCCGCAATAATTTCTGATCTTTCGTTATGTTGAAAATCGCCAAACTCGGCAACCCGATTCTTCGAAAAACAGCGGCTCCGATTGACCCGCGGGAGATCAAGTCGGGTGAGTTGCAACATTTGATCGATGAGATGTTTGAGACGATGTATGACGAGCCTGGAATCGGACTGGCTGCGCCGCAAGTGTCTCGTTCCATCCAACTCGTGGTGGTGGGCTGTCCAGACGAAGGCGGTTTTCCAGAGACCGTTCTCATCAATCCCTCGATCGCCTATTATGGTCCTGAGCAAGTGGAAAACTGGGAAGGCTGTCTCAGTGTCGATGGATTGAGAGGGAAAGTCACGCGACCGTCGGTGGTGCGCGTGAAGGGGTTGGATCGAAAGGGCAAATCCCTTGATTTCGAAGCGACAGGCCTCTATGCCGTCTGCATTCAGCACGAAATGGATCACCTGATCGGAAAAGTATTTATGGATCGGATGAAGGACATGTCCACCTTGACCCAGCTCCATGAGTTTTCGCAGTACTGGCAAAAAGAACCGACAAACGTCATCTGAGTCCCGCCCCCTTGATTTTGTGAAACCACTGCTTCGCGTTCTGAAATATCTCCAACCTCATCGCGGGCTTGCGTCTGTGACGCTGTTCTGCGCAGCCTGTTCCACAGCCATGGAGCTGGTGCCTCCCTGGGCGGTTAAGATCGTCATCGACGATGTCATCCAAGCAAAAAACATGGCCTTGCTTCCCTGGGCGTTGGGCCTGCTGGTCGGCGCCTATGTGGTGAAAAATCTGTTCGCCTCGCTTCGAATCCGGCTCAACAATCAACTGGAGCAGACGGTGGTGCATGATTTGCGCCGGCAGATTTTCTCTGCGCTGCAGGGGCTCTCTCTGAGTTACTACGAAAATCGGTCGACGGGCGAGATCATGTCGCGGGTGACAAACGACACGGAGCACGTCGAACGGATCTTCATCGATGGGCTTGAAGGCGTGGTGACGGCGTTGCTGACCTTGATCGGTATCACGATCATGCTGTTCATACTCAATTGGAAGCTGGCGGCGCTGTCGCTCCTGCCGATTCCGCTCTTGATGCTGTCGGCCAGCTGGTTTACCTCGAGGGTGCACGGCTATTACCGGCATATTCGAAAGCATTCGGCGGAACTCAGCGGGTATTTGCAAGATGCGTTGTCGGGCATCAGGGAGACTATGGGGTTCATGCAGCAGGCGTACGAACAGACGCGCTATGAACGGTTGAGCCGCGCCTATAGCGACGCGAATCTGAAAGCCATGGTGCTGTGGTCGCTCTATTCACCGGGAATGATTTTGCTCGCCGGTCTCGGCACGGTGTTGATTCTCTGGTATGGCGCCGGGGAAGTCGTCGAAGGCCGGCTGACGCTGGGTGAGCTGGTCTTGTTTCTGTCCTATCTGGCGTTGTTTTATGTGCCGATCAATCAGATTCACTCCGTCAATCATATGCTGCAACATGCCTTGGCGGCGAGCGAGCGGGTCTTCGATGTCCTGGACGCAGTTCAGGAAGTGACGGATCGTCCGGATGTCGGCACGCCTGCGCACCGGGTGCAGGGAGCCGTTCGGTTCAATCAGGCACAATTCCACTATCGTCCCGATGTGCCGGTGCTCAAGGGCCTGTCTGTTTCTGTCGCGGCAGGTGAGCGCGTGGCGCTGGTTGGACCGAGCGGAGCAGGGAAGAGCACCTTGCTCAAGTTGCTCATGCGGTTCTATGACGTGAAAGACGGCGCTGTCGTGATCGACGGGCAGGACATCCGCGATCTGCCGGTGGCCTATCTTCGGCAACAAATCGGCATCGTGCAGCAAGAGCCGTTTTTGTTCAACGGGACGGTGCGGGAGAATATTCTCTACGGCGATCTCGCTGCTGATCAGGAACGTCTCGAAGCTTCAGCGCGAGCCGCGCGGGCGCATGAATTTATCATGGCGCTGCCGGAAGGCTATGACACCTGGATCGGCGAGCGCGGCGTCAAACTGTCGGTCGGCCAAAAACAACGGGTGTCGATTGCACGGGTGCTGTTGAAAGATCCTCCCATCGTGATCTTCGACGAAGCGACGTCCAACATCGATACGGAAACGGAAGTGAAAATCCGGGAAGCCGTGACCGAATTGACCAATGGACGCACCACCTTCATCATTGCCCATCGGCTGTCCACGCTCCATGATGTCGATCGGATTCTGGTTCTGGATGGAGGCCGATTGGTGGAAGATGGCCGGCATGACGATCTGCTCTCCCGTGGGGGAGTCTATGCCGGTTTATACGAAGCGCAGTTTCAAGTGTGAGGGGATGGGGAACCATAGCCTGCCTCATTCCCTGCGGTTGCGGGTAGGGCTGGCCCATCGGTATACTCCAGGATCAAGCTATGGCTATGAGTGAACGATGGTATTGATTTACGAAAGCGATCCCTTGGATGATGAGCATGCGAGGGGAAAGTTCTATCATGTCTGCCGAGGGAGGGTGGAGCAGACGCCATTAGCCGTGCCGCAGGATGATCGTCCCTATGAATGCGGGCGGTGCGGCATCAATCTCGAAACGGAAGATTTTCTTATGGCTCTTCAAAAAGGATCGGTCTAATTCATATGAGTGGAAGTACGGGAAGAAAAACAGTGGGGGTCTCACGCGGCCTGATGATGCTCTGCGACACCTGCC
>SXPO01000246.1 GCA_005793285.1 Nitrospiraceae bacterium | reverse complement strand
CTCAGTATCTCGGCTACACCGATTCGCCCTATAACGCGCTCCTGGACGTCTATGAACCGGGCTCCACGATCGCCGCGCTTCAACCCATCTTCGCCCAACTGAAAGCCCGCCTCGTCCCGCTGCTGAGGCGAATTACTGAGAGCCACGTTCGGATCGACGACAGTATCCTCCGCCACTCGTATGATCAGACCCGGCAACTGGAGTTTGGGCGCCTGGTCCTGACTGCCATGGGTTATGACTTCGCGCGCGGCCGCTTGGATCTTTCAGCCCATCCATTCACGACCTCGTTTCATCCGACTGACGTACGGGTGACCACTCGCGTCTATGAGCGCGAACTCCAATCCTGTCTGTTCAGCTGCATCCATGAAGGCGGGCACGGTCTCTACGACCAGGGGCTCGACCAGCGGTATTTCGGCACACCGCTCGGCGACTCGGTCTCACTCGGCATTCACGAGAGCCAATCCCGCCTGTGGGAAAATTGCGTCGGGCGCTCCCGCGCCTTTTGGCACTTCTTCTATCCGATTCTGCAACAGACCTTCCATCACCAGCTGCAGGGCACGGACGTCGAACAATTTTACGCCGCAATCAACAGTGTGAAACCCTCGTTTATTCGCGTGGAAGCCGACGAGCTGACCTATAATCTCCACATCATGCTGCGATTCGAAATCGAACAGGACCTCATTGAAGGCAAGGTACAGCCCGAAGACTTGCCCGCCTTGTGGAACCACAAGATGGAGGAGTATTTGGGGATCACGCCGACATCAGATGCGGAGGGCCTGCTGCAGGACGTCCACTGGTCGTTCGGCGCCTTCGGCTACTTTCCAACCTATACGCTGGGCAATCTGTATTCTGTGCAATTCTTCGAGCAAGCCAAACTGGAGATTCCCCGTCTTGAAGAGGGCATCGCCGCGGGGCAATTACTGGAATTACGCCGCTGGTTGGAACAGAAAATTCACCGCTGGGGCCGTATGTTTACCCCGGACCATCTGGCCCGACGCGTCACCGGCGCCACGATCAGTCCCGATCCATTTTTATCGTATGTGGAAAAGAAATACGGCGAGATCTACCAGCTCTGAAGGCTCGACACCGCCTTACCGTCATAGCCCATCGCCGCATTCAGCTTGGCCAACAGCGCATGCGAACAGGTGAATTCTGCCTGTACGTCGATCCGCTCTGGCACAAGGAGCGTGGTGTGAAACGTGATATCCCGAATCGGAATTTTGAATTCTGGTTGCTGCGGAGTGCTCAGCTCCACCGCCTCGACGGAATAGGTGATCGCACCGCTGTCCTGTGACCCATAGACAGTGACGACGGCATCAATAATCTCTTTGATCTTCTCATTGATCTCCACCCCTTCGATCGACGTCAACAGCAGCGGAATCACCTCCTCCTTCGCCTGGTCGGACAGGGTGAAATTCTCGATCCGCCCCTTTCGGCGAAGCGACGTGAGGTCGTTATCAAGATCTTTACTGAACGCGCCATAGGCGAACCGGAAGAATTCAAAGTGCAACCCCTTGAATCCTTTGCCGAATGTTTGGAGTTCGCACAGAAAGCACAGCTGCTGCAGTTTGACATCGCTCAATAAACCGTATGGTTCCGCCAGATGCAGGACATAGGAGAGGAGCGCGCGATCAACGGTAATCTGGTTCGGTGTTCTCATGCCGTCGTCCTGATAGCAAAATACAGGTCTTCACTATAAATAGACGATCGGTGATCGTCAAACCTGTTTGTCCCGCCCTATGCCCTTGACCCTTATAGCCTATTTCGTCTTTAATGGCTCTTCTCAACAGGAGTTAGGCTGGCACCATGTCGAAGCATCAAAAAGAAATTGCAGCTCTGAAAGAGCATCTCGGGAAACATCAGCTGAAATGCACCCGCCAACGCGAGCTGATTCTTGATGCCTTTCTCAAGCAAGAGCACATCACCGCTGAAGAGATGTATCACCAGATGGCGAAAAAAGATCCGCATTTGGGGCTGGCCACGATCTACCGCACACTCAATCTCTTTTGCGAAGCCGGTCTGGCACAGGCCCGGCACTTCGGTACGCAGACCCAGTACGACAACGTCTCCCATAAAGGCCATCACGACCATCTCATCTGCACCGACTGCGGAAAGATCGTGGAGTTTGCAAACTGCGACATCGAACGGCTTCAGGAAGAGGTGGCCACCCAAAATGGTTTCACGATCAAAACTCACCGCCTCGAACTCTACGGCCTCTGTTCACGCTGTCGTCATTGACGGCTGCGCGGTTTTTTTGGTACTCTTTTTGAGACGATTTATCAATTTCAATGTAATGAGAGGTGTCGCCTGTGGGGAACAGCTTACAATATCGGCTCTCTTCTCCTCGTTCTTTCCGACTCCGATTCGCCCCGATCGCCCTGGCGTTCTGCAGCCTGTTCCTCTCCGCATGGCCAAATGCCGCAACGCCGGTATGGGCCGAAGAGAAGTTGACCGTCTATTCAGGGCGCGCTGAACGGCTGATCAAGCCGGTGCTTGATTCCTTCACCGCTAAGACCGGCATTCAAATTGATCTACTCTCCTCTGGCGCCACCGAACTGGTCAACCGGTTGAAGATAGAAGGAGACCGCAGCCCGGCTGATCTGTTCATGACCAATGACGCCGGCAGCCTGGAGATGGCCCGTACTGCAGGACTGCTTCGCCCGCTGAACATGCGGGAAATCGACCGCGCAATCCCTTCGCAATTCCGCGCCGCGGATAATAGCTGGATCGGCTTGTCCGGACGCTTCTGGATCATCGTCTATAACCAGACCCTGGTGAAACCGGATCAAGTCAAATCGTTGCTCGATCTGGCCAATGCCGAATGGAAAGACAAAATCGCGATTCCGAATTCCGGCAGTGAGTACTTACAGGCGGGGGTCTCCGTCATCCGCGCGAGTGTGGGAGACGAACGGACGAAGAGTTTTCTTCAGGGACTTCGAGAGAATGCCGGAAGCCAGGTCTATCAGAAGAGCTCTCAAATCGTGGAGGCGGTGGCCAAAGGCCAGGTCGCCATCGGCATCGTGAATCATTATTACGTGTATCGGCATCTCGCCGCGCAGCCGACTGCGCCGCTCGCCGTCTTGATGCCGGACCAACATGAGGGCGGCATGGGCGCGATCATGAATGTGGCGGGCGTCGGGATCCTCAAACATACCCCGCGGCTCGACAGCGCCAAACTGCTCGTCGAATTTCTGGTGGCGCAGGCAGGCCAGAAGATGTTTGCCGATCTCGACAAGGAATATCCGCTGCATCCGGAGGTCAAGGCCGACCCTGCCCTTGTCGAGCGCAAGAGCTTTCGCGCGGCACTAGTCCCGCTCACCAAGCTGGCCGAGTTGCGTGAGCCGACACAGCTGCTCATCGAACAAGTAGGCCTCCGGTAGCACGCGAGCCTGCTTGTGACCAATCTACGGCTCCATACTGCCTTCCCCCTCCAGATGGCCGTGCTGGGCAGCGCGGTACTCATTCTTCTGCCGCTGGGCTATGTCACCGGGCTGGCCATGTCGGCCGACCTCGCGGTGTGGCAACGCCTGTGGGCTACACGCATCCCAGAACTGTTGACCAATACCGTAGCCCTGGCTGGAACCGTGGCCGTTCTAACCCTCCTGTTAGGAGTCTCGACTGCCTGGATAGTCACACGATTTGATTTTTATGGGCGCCGGCTCTGGGAAGTCGCCCTCGTGCTGCCACTGGCAATGCCCACCTACGTGTTGGCTTACGTGTACAACTATCTGTTGGGATTCGGCGGGCCGGTGGAACACCTCTGGCAAACCTTAGCCGGGCCTCAGGCCAGAATCTTCTCGCCGCAGAGTTTCTGGGGTGCCACACTGGTGATGGCGCTTGATACCTTTCCGTTTGTGTATCTCCTCACCCGCAGCGCGCTCTTGAGTTTGAACGTATCGTTCGAAGAAGTGGCCCGCACCTGCGGCGCGTCGCGCCTGCGCACGATGCTCTGCGTAACCCTGCCGCTGCTTCGCCCTTCAATCGTCGCGGGAACGGCGCTGGTGATTCTCTACGTGGTGTCTGATTTCGGCGCTGTCTCTCTCTTACGCTACCAAACGCTGACCTATGCCGTCTTTCAGCAAATGACCGGCCGATCCGACAACACCGCCGCCAGCATTCTGAGTATCCTGCTGGTGGTGCTCGCCCTGGTCTTCTTGCTGACCGAGCGGTGGTTTCGCCACAAGAGCCGATTCTACCAAACGACGGGCCGCTACCGCGCGCCGCTGCGTATCGACTGCGGCTGGATTAAGACTGCGGCCTTTACCGCCTGTCTTTCCGCCATCCTCGGCGCGGCCTTCGGCATTCCTTTCTATTTGCTCGTGCAATGGAGCCTGTCTCCGGAAGCGCTGGCAATGTTGGATGCCCGCTTCGTCGGCTTTGTCTGGAATAGCGCATTCCTTTCCGCCCTTGCCGCTACGGCAGGCGTCTTGATCGGCCTTCCGCTGGCCTATCTCGCGAGCCGGAAACCGACATGGCTCAATCTGGGCTGCCTGCAGGCTGCCTATGCTGGATATGTGCTCCCCGGACCAGTTGCGGCCCTGGCCGTCTTAGTGCTGTGCCTCAAACTGATGCCGTTCTTTTATGGTACGGCGGTCGTCTTGATCGTCGCCTACGTGCTGCACTTTCTCCCCGCCGGGCTTCAATCCCTTGAAGCGGCGCTGCAGCAGATTACGCCCAATCTTGATG
>SXPO01000245.1 GCA_005793285.1 Nitrospiraceae bacterium | reverse complement strand
TGGCCTGGTCGAGTTCGCCTTTTTTGAGGAAGCCCGGCTTCCCGACCAGCCGCTTTCTCGTGCAAAAACGGCAATAGATCGGGCACTGGTTCGTCACCATGAGCAGCACACGATCCGGATAGCGATGGACGAGATGCGGGACCGGGCTCATGAGGTCTTCTTCGAGCGGATCGTCTTCCGCCTCGAAGTCGTCCATCTCGGCGATGTCCGGGACCACTTGCTTCCAGATGGCGTCGCCTTTTTCTTTAATCGTCGCCATCACCGTGGGGGTGATGCGCATCGGATAGTCGCCCACGATGGCTTCGATTTCTTTCGCGTCGACACCGAGCTGCTCCGCCAGGTCCTTCGGTTTTACGACACTGTCGGCGAGTATGCGTCTCCAGGCTTCCATGCCGGTCTCCTTTGCTGGTCGAGTGAATCAGCAGCAGCGGGCTTGCTGGGGCACTTAGCTGTCGGCGATCCGTTCCTGACCGTAGGTCTTGTCCAGATAATCGAGGATATCCTCGGTTTCCGTCAAGACGCGTTCTCCATCCTTGAGGACGGGAACGTAGTATTGACCTGAGACCTCGTGGACGATTTTTCGCAGCGGACGGATATCGGGCACGATGATTGGCTCGTATTCGAGATGAAGCTCCGCCAGTTTCTGGCGGACGACGTCGCAGTCCGGGCACCAGGACACATGATAGAGGGTCATTGCCATAAAAGTTCAGTTGTCACGTTGAACGTCATCACGTCTTAGAGTCATCATGAAGAAATAGATACGGGCGTTGTGACGTTCAGCCTTGATGACGTTCAGACTGTTCCGGCGCGACCGCGCAGGGCGCCATGATCGCGTCCTTCATCCCGTGGATCACTTTCTTTTCTGCCGAGCAGACGGTTGCCAGGATACCAGCCAGTTCGACCGTTTCGCCAGTCACGAAATAATAGGGGGAGAGCCTGGCGCGGCCGGACATGTGTTTCATCTCGCCGGTGACCGGATCGAAATAGTCGAGCTCGTAGAGACGGCCCTTGTGGAACTCCTGCAAGATATACGGAGTCTGGGGAAATGAGGCCAGGGCCTTGTCGAGGGCGCCGGCCCATTCGTGCTGCGGCATGTCGTGCCCGACCGATACGCCCCGGCTGCCCCAGGCGAGTTCGGAGAACCCAGATGGTTTGATGACGAGGTGCCGTTCTTTCTGGGTGGCCGTGGCCAGATCGCGCCAGTTCGTCACGGCCCGTCCGCCGATCGTCAGTCCTGGAATCGTGGCAGAGGGAGGGACCGGCGCAGGATCGAGCACCCAGGTGCGCGGCATGATGGCGGTCAGGTGCAGCAAGACCTCCCGGCCCAAGGCCTCTTCCCAGAAGGGGTGCAAGACCGGGTGATGGATCAGGGCGAAGGCCAGCTTCTCTTCCAGCGCCGGTTTGTACGGAGGCGTGACGGCCACCCGGTCCTTCTTGGCCGCATATTGGACGAGTTCGGCTTTGGGAATGTTCAGGAGGTCGAATAATTCATAGAAACGGTAAATCAAGGCAACCGGCTGGTCCATGCCCTCGTTGATGAACCGGAGACCTTCTTCGGTAAATCGAATGTGCCGGGGCTCTACGCAGTGGGCGTCGAGACCGATGGCTCGCAGTTTGGCGGCGAGCCAGGTCATTTCCGGCCGATAGTCTTTGGCTTCTTCCGACATCAAGATCGCGATACAGCCGGTCCGTTGGCCGAGCTGGGCCTTCAACATGGCGGCAAATCCACGAATCATCCCTTCGGCCCCCCCCACGAGTGAGAGGCCTGCTGCCTCACTCTCGGCATAGAGGCCTGAGAGGCAGGCGGTCATGCCGATGCCGCCAGGGACCGAGTCGAGCTCGGTGATGACCATGCCGTCCTGGGTGGGGATGATGTCCGGTCTGATGACGGCAGGCAGGTGGTCGCGAAACCGTTTCATCCGGCTGTAGGTGAGCAGCCCTTCCGGCTTGCCCTGGTCGAGATAGCCTGCGACCCAGGCCGGTTGGAGGCCGCGCAGACTGTCGGCGTAGAGGCGGTTCAGTGCCCGATAAAAGGGAAAAAGCTGCGGCCCCAACTGCTGAAAGAAATCTAACTGGTCTTTCGTGAGCAGAAGCGGAGTCGTGGCAATGCGCCAGGTGGTCGTCGAGGGCGTGGATCCGGGAGCGAGATTCTGGCCAGGCATAGCAGGAAAGAGCCCAGCTTGGCTGAGCTGGTCACGGATGATCGTGCAGCGGTGAAGGAGGTCGGAGATAGACAAGTCAGGCAGAGGCAGTATCCGTGTCAATGGAAGCTCTTCATGCAAGGCACGGCGACTGTAACATGGGCTTTAGACTGGTACAAGGGGCGAGGGGCCGACGAGAAAGGACCTCTTGGGGCGCCGGGCGAACGGTGCTAAGATAGCCGGTGGTTGATCGGAATCCTTCTCTGTTCGTACAGGCTAATGGGCGGCTGGATGTTTCTGTGACGCTATCGATCGCGCTTCCACAACTTGTGCCGAGCCGCACCTGTCTCGAGTGCGATGGCTGTTGCCGGTTTCCGGACCCGGATAGCGCCCTTCGTCCCTATTTCACCGAGCAGGAAATCACCGAGGCCTTGGCCGGAGGCCTTGAAGGGACGGCCTTCCCCAATCGGCGAGGGGCGCAGGTGGTCCTGGTTCCCGACCAGGCAGGAGAGGGCTATTTCTGTCCGGCTTTCGATCCTGCGACGTCAACCTGCTGCCTGTATGCACAGCGTCCGTTCGATTGTCAGCTCTATCCTCTGGCGTTGATGTGGGACGAGTCGCACCGTCATATAGTGTTGGGGTGGGATACGAAATGTCCCTTCATGCGGGAGGAGATTCCTGCTGAGATCCAGCGCCATG
>SXPO01000244.1 GCA_005793285.1 Nitrospiraceae bacterium | reverse complement strand
CTCGCGGAACGACTGCGCAAGGTCGTCATTACGGACGATATAGTAGTACTCGCGAAAGCTCCAGACTTCTTCTTTGACCCGATGCAGCCGGCGAACGATTTCTTCCTGTGAGTCTGACGCACGACCTTGGAGCCTCGCGCGCAACGTGTTCAGAGACGGCGGAAGAATAAAAATATAGACGCCATCCTCGAACTTCTTCTTGATCTGAAGCGCACCCTGCACGTCAATTTCCAACAAGACGTCTATGCCTTGCTCCATCTTGTCCATCAAGACTTTCCGTGGAGTACCGTACCAATGCCCATACACATGGGCATACTCCAAGAATTCATTGCGCGCAACCATGTCTTGAAACACATTTTCATCGATAAAGTAATACTCGCGTCCACCTTCCTCCCCAGCACGCGGTTTTCTGGTGGTGTAGGACACGGAATGCCAGAGTCCCGGGATAGCGGCAGCCAACTGTTTACAGAGGGTTGTTTTTCCGGCTCCTGACGGGGCTGAAATGATAAAGAGGATGCCCCTCCGCTCGTGAGACTGGCGCCCCTCTGCCGGGTCCGGTGAAAGCTTGGTCACTGACTTGACGGTAGTCATTCCACGTTCTGTACCTGTTCTCGGATCCGTTCGAGTTCGGCTTTCATCTGAACTACCGCTGCCGCAATTGCAGCGTCGCTGGCTTTCGATCCAATGGTATTGATCTCCCGTCCCATTTCCTGGATGAGAAAATCAAGCGTCTTTCCAGCTGGTTGAGCACTATGCACTGTTTGGTGAAACTGTATCATATGCGCATCCAATCTGACCAATTCTTCCGTAATGTCTCCCCGATCTGCGTAGACGGCCAGTTCCTGATGAAGTCTGGGGATGTCGGGAATCTCGCCGTTCAATAGTTTCTTCACCCGTTCTTTCATCCGAACAAACGATTCTTGAGACACAAATGGCGCCCGCTCCGCAACCTGCTGCTTCAATGTTCCGATTGCCTTCAGACGGCTCAGGAGGTCTTGGGCGAGGAGTGCCCCTTCTTTCTTGCGCATCCCCGCAAGATCGCGCAATGCTTGGAGGCCAAGTTTTTCCACTAGTTTCGCGAGCTTCGGATCATCCACCGGCTGCTCAGAAAGGACGATGATATCGCGAAACCCTGCCATGATCCCAATGTCGATGGAACCCTTAAGTTTGAGCGTCCGTTGAAGGGTGCGGAGAGTCTGATAATACTGTTTCGCTAATGCAGCGTCAAGCTGCGGAGACCGTGCGCTGCCCCGCCCGCCTTGCAGCGATACCGTCATCTCGACACGTCCCCTGGAGCAATGTTCCTGTACCGCCTTCTTGAACGACTCTTCGAGACTTCCCATCAGTCTCGGCAGGCGGATCGAGGCTTCCAGAAACCGATGGTTCACAGAACGAACCTCGATGGTCACCATCCCATCAAGCCAGACGCCCTGCCGCCGGCCGAATCCTGTCATGCTTGTGATCATCGCGGTTGTTTTCCTTTCCAATGACATACGTCATACAACGCACAGCCCTTGCACTTCGGAGAACGGGCGAGGCACACATACCGGCCATGAAGCAGGAGACGTTGTGCCAAGCCGGTCCACTGGTTTTGGGGAAAGACGCGTTGCAGATCCTGCTCGATACGCTCGGGATTATCAGATCTCGTCAGATTCAACCGATTGGCCACGCGCTTCACATGAGTATCGACGACGACGGCTGATTGACCGAAGGCCGTACCCAGCATGACATTGGCCGTCTTGCGTCCGACTCCAGGCAATGAGGTCAATTCTTCCATCGTCGCCGGAACCTGGCCATGAAATCGTTCGCTGAGCATTCGCCCGCATCCAATCAAGTACTTGGCCTTGCTCTTATAGAAACCAGTCGGTTTGATCAGCGCCTCCAGCTCTGCCGGCTTGGCTTGCGCAATATCAAGCGGAGTCTGATACCCTGCGAAAAGGGCCGGCGTCACTTGATTCACCCTCCGATCGGTACATTGTGCAGAGAGAATCGTCGCGACAAGCAATTCCCATGGAGAGCGATGCGTCAACTCCATAGCGACATCCGCCATGGTATTGAATAGAATCTTCGCGATTCTGGACGGACCATCGGCAGCATGTGCCGTGCGTGGTGTTCGAGGCGTCATTGCGGCCTGTCAATTGTGCAGTGGTTTACGGACGAGATGCAAGTGCGATCGTCTCATCATCGGCCTGCAGCACAGAGGCCGGTGCAGGCCCTGCCATCAGCGACTGGACATGTGCGTCCAGCTCAGCCAGAAGCGGCCGCAACGTCTCCGGCTGGAGCGCGGAGATTCCAATCGCGTGGTACCGACGGCAGAGCGGCTCGATATGATGAGCGGGCAACCGATCGCATTTATTGAAGACCAGCATACGTGGAATCGCATCCAGATCGAGTTCCTGCAAAATGGAAACGACCGCGGTAATTTGTACGTCGATGTCGGCCGCGCCGGCATCGACGATGTGCAGCAGCAGATCGGCCTCGCGTAACTCCTCTAAGGTCGTGCGAAAAGCTCCGACCAGTTCCTTGGGGAGATCACGGATAAATCCGACGGTATCGGTGATGATGACCTCGCGGTCCTGCGGGAAACGGAGCTTGCGGCTGGTGGTGTCCAAGGTCTCAAACACACGGTTGTCTGCCGACACGTGGCTCTCGGTCAAGACGTTCAAGAGCGTGGACTTCCCAGCATTGGTGTAGCCAACAAGCGAGACAACCGGCAAGCCACGGCGCCCGCGTCGCGCCCTGCGCTGGTCCTGGTGCCGAGCAAAATGCTCGATCTCATGTTCAAGACGCGTAATACGGTCACGAATGCGTCGCCGGTCGGTTTCCAATTTCGTTTCGCCAGGCCCTCTCGTCCCAATCCCGCCGCCGAGCCGCGAGAGCGCTGCACCTTTTCCTGAGAGCCTGGGCAGCAAATACCGCAATTGCGCCAATTCGACCTGTATCTTTCCTTCACGGCTATGCGCCCGTCTGGCGAAAATATCGAGAATGAGCTGGGTGCGGTCGATCACCTTGATGTCCGTCATCTCCGAGATCGCGCGTGATTGGGCTGGTGAGAGCGTCTGATCAAAAATCACCATGTCGGCCCCTTTGTGGAGCGTTTGAATGAGCACGTCCTTCAATTTTCCGCTTCCCAACAAATACCGTTGATGACCGTCTGCCGTGCGCTGCGCAACGTGATCGATGACCGTCACCTCGGCTGAACCGGCAAGCTCGGCCAACTCAACCAATCGCTCTTCCTGCTCGGCACGTCCCTGCGAAGATGCGCTGACGAGGATCGCCGATTCGGCGCCGTCCTTGACGGCCTGATGGCGGCGTGCCGACTGAACCTCCGCCTCTAATTCTTCGATAAAGCGGTCGAACGGCAACACGCACTGAACAAATGGAACAGCCTTGAGAATTTCACAGAGCCGGCCTGTCTTATCTGGCGGGAGAAGATGCGCCAGGTAGAGCATGCCCGGATTCCCTTCCGGCGACACAGACAGGGTCCCGATCAAATCCAGGCGAAGATAGGCCAAATCCGTCAAGGACTCCTGGCTCAATGGCTGATCGTGCAGCTGTGTTCTGATCAACCGCAATCCCCGCAACGAACGCGGACCTGCGCGAAACTTTGCCGCTGTGGTAGGGGATAACACGAGATCCGTTCCCACAATGATCTCTTGGACCAGACCTCGGCGCGTCACGAGTACGGCAAGAGGGCGGCGAATATCGAGCGTGAGCTGGCACATCGTCTTCGCCAGTTCCGGGGTGAGGACTTTGTCCTGCGGCACACGCCGGCGATACAACCGCTCGATTGCTGCGATTTGGCTTGGACGAAGGCCTGTGACGTGGCCGTAGATTTCAGGAATGGGTGATCTCCTCGCACCGAACAGGTCTGGAGAGGGGCTCGACCTGAAGCGCCGGTTGAATATCAAACTCGCGGATCGAACTGGGATCACTCATGAGCGCATGTCGACCGGCTGAGGCAATCATCGCGGCATTGTCCGTACAATAGGCCATCGGCGGGACGGCCAGACGAAATCCCTCCCCCTCGGCCCATTCGTTGAGCACGCTACGTAGCCGGGAATTCGCAGACACTCCACCGACGACGGCGAGCGCAGACAGTCGCTCCTGAGTGAGGGCGGCAAGGGCTTTTGAAGCTAGCACCTGCACAATGGATTCCTGGTAGCCTGCGGCTAAATCAGCTG
>SXPO01000031.1 GCA_005793285.1 Nitrospiraceae bacterium | reverse complement strand
TCGCTGGCCGATTTCCTTGTTCTTAAAGCCCGCCCAAATCAATTCCAGAATCTCCTGCTCTCGCGACGTCAACGATTCCGGGCGCTTTGCGCGCGGGGGAGGCTCAAGGTCGGCCAGAGATTTCCGAACCCGTGGCTTCCCAGCTGCTTTTGCCATGTTGATCAGTTCTCCTTTGACAGACGAGCCGTTCAGGTATACTGGGAGTCGATGGTATCCAACCTGCCACAAATGAACAATTCGTACGGGAATTATAGAAATGATTGCGGGTGAAAGTAAATGGTGGATCGTCAGCTCGACAGGGTTTCTGAATAAGTAAACACACTGTCACGACACTCCAGAGGGTAATGGAAGCGTTTCTTTCCCACGCATGATTGAGCATCAGGTCATGTTTTCGGTCTATCTGATCATCGCGCTGTTTGGCGCGCTCATCGGCAGCTTTCTCAACGTCTGTATCTACAGGCTGCCCCGCCGTGAATCGATTGCCTGGCCCGGATCCCATTGTCCGTCCTGCTCTCATCCGATTGCCTGGTACGACAATATCCCCATTGTGAGCTATCTGATTCTGCTCGGACGCTGCCGAAATTGTCAGGTGCGCATACCCCTACGCTATCCGGTCGTGGAGGCGCTCAACGCTCTTGGCTATGTCGGGCTCCTGTGGTTCTTCGGGCCCGGCTGGTCCACTGCTGTGTATGGCCTGCTCTATTCGGCTCTGTTGGTTGTGGCTGGAACGGATCTCTCCCATAAAATCATTCCCAATGCGATCACGTTCCCCGGTATCGTTGTGGGGCTTGTCAGCGCCGCCACCATCCTGCCGCTGGGGCTGGTCAATGGTGTGATCGGACTGTTCGTCGGCGGCGGAATCCTGTGGTTTCTTGCCTGGGTGAGTCCCTATCTGTTCGGGAAAGAGGGCATGGGCGGAGGCGATATCAAACTGCTCGCGATGATCGGCGCGTTTCTTGGCTGGAAACCGGCCTTGTTGACGATTATGGTCGGCTCTCTCCTGGGTTCGCTTGTCGGGGTTACCCTGATTGCCGCTCACGTGATCAAGCGGGAGGATTACATCCCGTTCGGTCCGTTTCTTGTCTGTGGCGCAGTCGTCTCATTATTCTTCGGGCAATCCCTCCTCGATTGGTACCTAGCGTTCCTGGCTGGCTAATAGTTCCCTTCCATCTCGCGCTCTCACGGTCTCCCTGTCTCGTCGTCTGTATCTCTTCATGAAACGCTGTATCTCCTGAGGCACAGCGTCGTGTTCGCGAACTATCTCCTCTCGCAATCGCTCCACCTGGGCGGCAGCGTTTGTGATTCATTCAATTCGCCTCGTTGATTCAATAACTTCAACTCTCTTCGTCAATCGCCACCACCAGGCAGCGCTATCCACAATATCGCACTCAAAGGGCGGCACGACTCTTGAGATGCAATCGCCTCCAAAGGAACTCAACTGAAACCTGAAATTCGAGAGAGGGGTCTATGAAACAGGAAGGCCACACGCTCATGGAGCTCATGGTGGTGCTTGCAGTCATCGGTATCATCTCGGCTCTGGCGGTTCCTAATTTCCTGACCCTCACTTCGGGTATGCAGATCCATAGTGTCACAGAAGAGATCGCGTCTGAACTCCGCCTTGCGAGGCAACTCGCGATCACACAGCGTGATCGGGTCCGTATCACCTTCGACCCTGAACAACAGGCGCTTGTCGCGCAGCTCGTCAATGGTTCGGAGGTAACGTTCCATCATCTGTATCGCTATGCAGATAAAGGCGTTGTCATCGAAGAACCGAGTGCAGGTCCGGAAATATTATTCCATCCCAGCGGGCGATCTGCCACGGCGACTACGATTCACCTCCGCAACAAAGAAGGGCAGACTCACACGGTAACCGTCGGTATTACCGGGAGGGTGTCAATTCTATGAGGGGGCAGGCACAGGATAAAGGGTTCAGCCTTATCGAAGTGATGATCGCGATGGTGATTTCCGGGATCGCGTTTATGGGAGCCATAGGAGCCGTGCAGATCTCATCCGGACATACTCGCCAGGGAGCATTGGATAGCAGGGCATTGGAGCTGGCGCAGGCCCGGTTGGAGGTCAAGCAGTCCGTCCGGTGGCCACATCTCCTTGAAGACGATCTCGATGGCGACGGTATTCCTGAGACCATGATGAAGGATGATGGGCAGAACCCCGACAGCATGGCAGACGATGGAATCTACAGCGCTATGCTGGAGCGCAACGGGATCACTGTGCGGTGGAGTATTGAGACAGATCGCCCCGGGCCGCTGGGGTCGGTCGGTATGGTGGCCATCCGAGCGGTGTCTTCCTATGCCGGCCAGGGCGGTCAGAAAGAAGTCCTGGTGGCAACGCTTCGCGCTAATCCTGCATTTGTGGGGCATCGATGAGCCAGCTCCGTGCGAATACATCACATGGAAAACGTGTGAAGAGGAATTCATCTCTTTCCGGCATGCATGGCCTCTGCCTCGCAGAATTGTTGATTGGTATGGCGGCGGGAGTCATCGTGTTCGCGACGGTGCTGGAGACCTTCAATATCGTGCACCAGCATGTGACCAAGCAGCAGCGTGATCTAACGTATCAACAAGACCTTCGATTAGGACTGGCAGTGTTTGAGCAGGAAGCGCGTCTTGCGACGGCTGAATCGATCGTCATCGCGAATCCAGATGAATTTCAATTCCGCGCGAATATCAATGCGCAGAGGACGACGACCACCGGCGACGTTGCCCAGGGACAATCAGTTCTTGCGGTGCAAGACGGCAGTGGATGGGGTGAAGGCAAGGTGGTCGCCGTCTGCGGACTGCGCGCGTGCGAACTGCATCGACTTGCGCGCGCAGGACAACGCATGCTCCTTACGCTGGCTGAGCCGGTTCAATCAGCGTTCCCAACAGGAGCATCAGTCGAGGTGAGAAACCATGTTGTGTACTACGCCAAGCGTGATGAACGGGGATTGTTGCGGCTGATGCGTATGGTGGATGGAGGGGCCGGTACCCTCGTTGGGGGATTGGAACGCGCCCGATTCGCGTATCGAGACGATCGGGGCCGCGCTACGTCTGAGCCGTCACAGGTGAAGCGTGTGGTGGTTGAAATCGAATCGAATCGCTCCACGCATCATGTTGTGAGAGAAGTCAGTCTTCGGTCGTAGGGAGGAACGCATGGTACGCATCTGCGAAACGAATCATCAGCGGGGAATCGCACTCATCGGGGCGATGGTGCTTGTGCTGATTCTGTCTTTGTTAGGAGCCACCATCTTGAATCTCTCCGGGCAGGAGGCCATCAGTTCCACTGTAGGGCGAGAGGCTGTGGTGGCTCAGCAGTTGGCTGATGCGGCTGGTGAAGTGGTCGTGGCATGGTTTCATAGCCCACAGGCGAAGTCGGCGGGATCAGCGCTTTCTGCAACCTTGGCAAAAAAGAATCGTGATGTTGAGGGGAGGCTCTCATTTTTCGATCAAACCAGCCATTCGCAATTTGTAGGAACCGTGAGTCAGCCGGATGTCCATTTGGAGATAGGGGCGGTATCAGACAGTCAGGTATTGTCCGACCCTCGGACGGGGATGTTTCATGCTCTGCGCCATCTGGGAAGGATCGAAGAACTCAAGGTCTATGCTCCGTCGACACCGGGACTATTATGCACGGTCGATGTAAGGGTAGCGACTCACACAAATCCGCCGTTTCGCCAATCAGTACTGATGCAGTTGGGCACTGTCGATCTACCGCCTCTGCGTGCTGCCGTGCAAGTGAGCCAGAACCTCGGTTTCTTTCAGCTGGGAAACGAGGCGCCGGTCAGCGTGCACTGGGGCAATCTCAAGGTGGGCGGAGATGTTGTCGTCGGTCGGGCCGAAGAACTTCCTGCGCAAAGCCGGCTTGTGCCGGTGACTGGCCTGGGATACGACGAGATGTCCCATCGAGAAGATCGATGGATGGATGCCTGGGTCGGCGGGGAGGTGCGTATGACCCAATTTCCCATCGGAGAACCGCCGGCTCTTACGCACAATATCCATCCGCAACAGATTCCGACGCCCGGCATTCAGTTCGATCGATGGAACTATGAAGATACCAAGAGAATCGCGCAGCAGCATGGCCACTACTTCGCCATTGACCGCGACGGTTTCTTACACCCGGACGGTGCGGTGAGGCCTGGTTATGGACTTACGCCAGATGCAGTGCTTCAATCGAAAAGTCCTGGAGACCATCGGGGTTTGATCTTCATCGATACGCTGGATCAAACCGCGCCCCGCAAGGACAATCTCGGAACTCTCAGACTTCATACGGCCTATTGGGAAGGTCATCTGGTCATGCAGGGCCATATTGTGGTTGCTCCAATCGGATCGGGACAGTCAATCCCCGCACTGAGCCCTCCGGATACGGAACAGGTCTCTGAGCAAGTCCGAACGCCGGTTCAACTCTCGCGCGTGCATTTCAATGGCATGCTCTCTGCCGCTGGAAACATTACCGTAGGTGGACGCGCAAGAGTCTATGGGGCTGTCGTCACGGGAGGAACGATTCTCTCGAGTTCAGGCGGAACACTCGAAGTGTGGTATGACCACGATTTTTCTCGGGGGTTGTATCGAGGGGTTCCGCTGGTCTATCGCGCGCCTGGCGCCTGGGTCGCTCAGTATTGAGCACACCGCACAATGTCATTGAAAGAGGGCCAAGTAATGATTGAGTCGGCAATCCAAGAGGACAGGCAGTCACACATTCTTTCGATAGCTCTCCAGAAGAAAGTCTGTCAGTCACCTCGGTTGAAACGCATATGGACGCGCAGCAGCAGAGATTATGTCGTCTATCGCACCTTCATCAGTCAGGCAACGCTAGACGACGCCATCGAAGCAGTCGCGAGCCTGGAGATTGAGCTGGAAGCGCTGCTACTCACTCGCTATCACATATCACAGGAAGAGCTTGGGTCGGTACTCAGCCGGTATTATCATTGTCCCTTTCTATCCCTTGATGAACACATGACCGTCGAGTCTGGCTTGATGAAGAATCTCAGCCGCGATTACTTAAAGGAGCATGCCTGGATTCCACTGCAGCGTCACGGTGCGGTTATCCACATCGTGGCCAATGATCCACAAGATTATGAACGGGTCCTCGACATTCAACGAGCGTTTCCAGGAACAACCATCACCTTTTCCGTCGGGCTTCGGTGTGACATCGAACGCCTGCTTCTTGCCACGACAAGCCGGCCTTGCCGAGGGTCGCTTGCGGACACTCTGGGAGAGTTGGCCACTGAGGCGGAGTCTGAACTCGTAAGCCAATCGGAAACTGTCAATGGATATGAGAAC
>SXPO01000030.1 GCA_005793285.1 Nitrospiraceae bacterium | reverse complement strand
TGCAAGGGAGGCGAGACGTGTGCGAAAGGCGGGACTCGTCTCGACAACCTCGTTGACCTGTCGCGCTTTTCTCGCAACTCCCGCCACTCTCGCGGGGCACGCGTCGGAGCTGTCATTCTCCCGGCCCGCGCGGCACAGGCTTGCGCCCGAACAGGAGCGACTCAGGCTCACGTTCCAGATCCCGCGCCACCCGCGTCAGCGTCGTGGCCAGCTCCCTCAGTTCTATCACCAATAGCCCGGCTTCGGGCAAAGTCTTCCGCGAGAACTGTTCCAACTCCGGCCGGCTGTCATTCACGGCCGACCGCACTGTCTTGCTCGTCTGCGCGAGTTCTTCCGTCATCGCATTCAAGGCGGCTGCGCTCTTGTTGATCCGCGCCAGCATGACCGGCACCTGCTCATTCAACGCCGCCGTGACCTTGACAAGATTGTCGGCGCTTTGGGCGGCGCCGTTCAGACCTGCTTCTATCTGTGCCCGATGGGCCGCGACAGAGTGTACGACCTCGGAAAGATCGGTGATCGTTCGCTTCAACGCCGTACGGTTCTCTTCATCCAGCGCATCCGCCGCCCCTTTGGCCGCTACGTCCAGATCCGCCAGGAGTTTGCTCAATCCCTTCTCGGACAGCAAGCGGGAGATCGCTTCATCCAATCGAAAGAACAAGGAGGGACCGGTTTTGATGATCGGGTACGGCTGCCCTTCCGAGACCTCCAACCGCGGCGCCTCCCGGCTGCCTCCGGTTAAATTGATCGTCGCAAGGCCTGTAAGCCCTTGTGTCACGAGGACGGCGATGGTATCTGTCTTGACCGGCGTCCCACTGGCAATATCCAGTGTCAGCTTGACCTCCTCGGGATTATCGGGATTCAAGGTAATACTCTTCACCCGCCCCACGTCGACGCCGCGATATTTGACGGTCGAGTCCACGCTCAAGCCCGCCACCGATTCTCGAAAGTAGGCCTCGTAACGGTCATAGATACCCCGGTAGTCGGTTTTCCCTAGCCATAGAAGACCGATCAACAACACGGCGCCAAGGATCGCGACGAAGGAACCGACGAGGATGTAGTTTACTTTTGGTTCCATGCCGCCTGTTCCAGTGCCGTGCGCCCGCGGGGACCGTGGAAATACTCTTTGATCACCGGGTCGTCGGACTGCGACAATTCCTGCATGGTTCCGACCCCCAGCACGTTGCCCTTGCCCAGCATCGCCACCCGGCTGGCGATGCGCCACAGGGAATCCAGATCATGCGTCACCATGACGACCGTCAACCCCAAGAGGTGTTTCAACGAGAGGACGAGATCGTCGAACCCCGCGGCGATCATCGGATCCAGCCCGGCCGTCGGTTCATCAAGAAAGAGCAGCTCCGGGTCCATCACGATCGCGCGGGCGAGGGCGGCCCGCCGTCTCATGCCTCCGCTGAGCTCGTTGGGAAATTTCACGCCGCTGTCCGGCGGCAATCCCACCATGGCAATCTTGACGGCGACGATCTCACGAATCAATCCTGGATTCAGGTCCGTATGCTCGCGCAACGGCACCGCCACGTTTTCCGCCAGCGTGAGCGAACTGAACAGGGCGCCGTGTTGGAACATGACCCCGACCCGGTGATAAATCGGCCGGCCATGGCTCTCCCCCAGTTGCCGACTATCGATGCCCAAAATCCGAATGGTTCCACCCGAAGGTGTCAGCAGGCCGATGATCTCCCGCAACAGCGTGGACTTGCCGCAGCCGTTGCCTCCGGCAATTGCAAAGACTTCGCCCGGCCTGATCGACAGGCTCACATCCTCATGGACAACCGACATCCCAAATCTTGTGGAGACATGGCTGATGTCGATAATCGGCGCCGCCCTGTCTGTCTCGCGCCTCACAGGTCCCACCAGTTGGTCAACACGCTGCAAATCGCATCGAACACGATGACGAGAAAAATGCTCTGCACGACGGCGATCGTCGTATGCCGCCCTACGTCGTCCACACTCCCCCGGATCTGAAACCCCTGATAACAGCCGACCAGCGCAATGATCATCGCAAAGAACGGCGTCTTGGCAAGACCGATGAGAAAATGCCGCACCGAGACGGCCTCTTCGAAGCGAGCCAGGAACTCGGTGAAACTCACGTTCAACTGGCTCGTCGCGATGAGCATGCCGCCGAAAACCCCCAATATATCGGCATAGATCGTCAACAGCGGCAAGGCGATGACGAGGGCCAAGGATCTCGGCAGGACAAGCAAGTGAATGGGTGAAATGCCGAGTGTGCGGACCGCGTCCAATTCCTCCGTCACCTTCATGGTGCCGATCTCGGCCGCATAGGCCGATCCCGATCGGCCGGCGATGAGAATCGCGACGATCAACGGCGAGATTTCCCGCAGCAACGAAATTCCGACCAGATCGACGATGAAGATGTTCGTCCCGAACTTGCGGAGCTGTTCCGCTCCCTGATAGGCGATCACGATGCCGACAAGGAATGTCAGCAGGCCGGTGATCGGCAAGGCGCGCACACCATCCAATTCGATGACCCGCAACAGAGCCCGCCATCGGATGGACTGCGGCCGCAGCAGCGACCGGCCGAACGTGATGGTGGTTTCTCCGAGAAAGGCAAGCCCATGAATGGCCGCGTCTTGTTTACGTCGGATAGCCTGGGTCACGCGCGCGTCCCAACCGGCGCTCCGGAGGCCGGCGACGTGCGAGCGGGGAGCGCTGGTTTCAATCAGCCGGACCAGCTCGGAAAATTCCGGCTTCAACCCGTGAAGAGCGACGTTCCGACCGGCGCGGCGCAC
The DNA here is from genome assembly GCA_005793285.1 of Nitrospiraceae bacterium. Taxonomy (GTDB): domain Bacteria; phylum Nitrospirota; class Nitrospiria; order Nitrospirales; family Nitrospiraceae; genus Nitrospira_D. The sequence continues at coordinate 4,161 of SXPO01000030.1, read as the reverse complement.
ATGCTCAATACTCCGATACAGCAACAGGGCTCCGCCGGTATCCATGGCGGTCACCTCGCCGGCATCGTATGTCACCTCGGAAGCATCCGGCCATCGGAGCGTCTGACTGCAGCGCTCCAAGTCGGTCACGTGCGGGAGGGTCCAGGCCCCCCGGCAGTGAATCACATTGTCGCTGATGGAGATCGTCGCCTGTTGTTCCACCGGCATAGTCCGCTCGGCAGCTGGAGAAACTGGGGCTGCCGCTCCCGCGGCCTGATTTCCGCTGTTAGTTAGAAAGTAAAATACGCTCCGAGTCCGATCGATTCAATCTTTTGGTTGATGAAAAATTGTCCATACGGATTATAACCATGAAAATAGGTCGCCATGATCCGAAAACGCCGGTGGGATCCTGCTCGAGACCATTCAAAACCGCCGAGCACATTGGTGTCGATGATCCAGCTGTGCTCCTCCGCCGACTTGAAGTCCGTCGACAGCACGGGCGTGATGATCAGGCGGTCGAGAAAAGGGACCAAGACACTGGCGCGCATCGCCGGCGCCCGCATTTCGAATCCCCACTGGAGCCTCGTGCGGTCGATCGTCGCCGGCTCCCGATGCACCAGATATGCGCCTCCACCATAGAGACGCAGCCAGCGGTAGTCATAGGAAAGAATCGCGTCCACTTCTTCAAAGGAGACCGTAAACCGCTGGAATCCAACATTCCTGACCAAGAATTCATCGCCTAAGTGGCTGCTTTGGTGATAATAGCGGAGCCTCGCCGACCAATTTCCTGATCGCCACGAGAACGGGAGGCCCACATTGAAATCCGTGTTGATCAACTCAGCGTTCTTCTGGTCCAGGTTGAATTGCGAAAAGATGCCGGTGAGCAGGCCCACTTGCCAACCGTCGCATCCCTGCCGCTTGCTGTAAAAGCCGAAGTTCTCGCCGATGGCCACAGATCCCAGATTGTAGGAGGAGCCGCCGTTACGAGGATTGGCATGTTGCCACAGGGCGAAGAACTGCGGCTGCTTGGGGTCTGCGATGAGGGGACGAAAGACGTCGTCGGATGGAAAGGCTTCGCTCGTCTCCCCGGCAGCGCCACGGTCGAACCGGCAATCGAGCATCGGCTGCGGCTTGTTCTCATTCGGCTTCGCGGCTTCCGGCTCATTCGCATACGTGTGGCTCGCTAACAACACAACCATGCAACCCACCCCAACCGCCCACAGACTGACAGGAACCATCCGGCCCATGTTTCCCTCCTGACAATATTTATGTCACCAACTTGAAGACCTCGACTCAAAGCCTTCTTCGATAACATAGTTCTGATAGAAAATTCATCTATCTAGAAGTAGGAGGGCGGTGTGGTCTTGCCTGTTTTCTGGATGACTGAAAGGGATGAAGGTATCGCCGCCGCGTCTTTTGGTGGCCTTCTTGTGCCAGCTATGACCGTGCCAGCACCGATGCCGCAGCCGCGACTGCCAGTGCGAGGAGCAGGGAGAGGCGAGGCAGCCAGCGGGCCGTCTGGACGATGGTCTGTTCCCAGGCCGTCCTGGATGAGGCCGGTATCGCCCTGGCTTGACTGACTTTAGGGCCAAGTACCAGATCGTGTGAGAATGTGAGCAGGAGGAGCAACGCCACGAGTCCGAGCTTGAAGGTAAGAATCCCGGGCCATGTGGCTGGATTCATCATGTCGATGCTCCGCTGTGCCAGGAGCATCGGACCGGTAGTCAACAGGATGCCGATGGCCGTCCATACCACGATCCGAAACCGCAGCGCAGCCAACCGAAACAGCGCCATAAATTCCGGCGCAGCCTTACGGCTCACAACCAGAGGCGCCAGGACCAGTGAGAGAAAAATCATCCCCCCGATCCATGCGACCGCAGCCAGGATATGGAGGACGATCAAGACAGAGAACATGCCGCATCATAATCTATCTAGGCAAAAAGCGTCAGCCGCTAACCATTGACTAGTAGCCAATAACATCTGTAGAGAAAGCCATGACACGGAATGTATGCCGGACATTCGGCGCGCTTCTCATCGCAGCCGTCATCGAATCATGCGTGGATGTTGTCGTGGCTGCGCCACCTGACACATCAAGCCAGGCAGAGACGATGGCCTCGCTTGCTCAAGGCTCTCCGATGCTGACCGTCGCCAAGGGCCCCTTTCTCATGGGTACGGCCCGTATGAGCGAGGGATCGTTCAGCCTGGAGACTCAATATGACGACACGGAGCAACCGCAGCGCCGCGTGTGGCTCGATCCGTTCGAAATCGATCGTGATGAGGTGAGTCTCGGAGAGTATCTACAATGGTTGCGGCAGCAGCAACGTCCCGTGCCTGAGGAAATACGCAAGCTGATCGACCACATGACAACCATCCATGCCGCCCAGCCTGAAACCCTTGCCCGTTGGCCGGCGCTGTATGCCACATGGTCGGAGGCTTCAGATTTTTGCCGCGCGCAGGGGAAGCGGCTGCCGAGAGAAGCCGAGTGGGAAAAGGCCGCGCGGGGAGACAGCGGCAATCTCTTTCCTTGGGGGCAGCGGCCTCCCACGTCGGAACTGGCGAAGTTCGGCCAGTTCCATGTCCATGAGATTCCCATCGTCGCCCCGGTTGAAAGCGGAGAAGAAGGCCGGAGCCCCTATGGCCTCCATCATATGGCGGGGAATGCCGCCGAGTGGGTCGAAGATTGGTTTGGAATCGATTACTATGCGACGATGCCGGACCGGAATCCGCGCGGGCCGAATTCCGGCCGGTACAAGGTCCTGCGCGGAGGGTCCTGGAAGAGCGCGCCGCCGTTGCTGCGAACGGCGACAAGAAGCGGCGCCGCACCGGATCGGCGGGCCGCCACCATTGGATTCCGTTGTGCTCGATCCGCGCGATGAGGAGACCTATGACAAGATTCGGGATGATGGCTGTTCTCTGGCTCGCCGCTATGCTCGTGAGTTCTGTTCCGGTTCCTGCCGCGACGGACGATGACACGAGGGGATGGAAACTCTACACCAATGCCCGGTTCGGCTTTTCCGTCCGGTATCCCGATGACTGGCGCCTGGGCAATCCCTTGCCCGATGGCGTCGGCGTCACGCTCTATCCGTCCATTGAGCACAGCCTCGTCGCCTTTTCCGGCCATATGAATGTGCTGGAGGGCAAGAGCCAGGACGGACGGCAGACGCTCGAGGAATTTGCCGCGGCCCATCGCCGCATCATCGGAGAGCTCTACGGCAAGAGGACCATCGCCGTGAAATGGCGGCAGGATCAGGATCTGGAGCTGGCCGGATTCCCCGCAAAGGACCTGATCTTCACGTATTCGGATAGCGCACAGGGTGAGATGATCGAACACCACATCTTTTCACTGGGCCGCAATGAAGGGCGCGGGGTGCGCATCAAAATGCCGCTTTCGGGAGAAGAAAAAATGATGGGGACGGTCAAGAAATTGCTGCGGACGTATCAACCGGGGCGAGACCAGAACGCAGTCAGCCCGCTGGTACCGAAGCCTTGAAGGTTAAGGTTGAGGCTACGGTGGAGGGGATCACAATTCGGAACGTGGCTTAACCCGGACCTCAGCCTAAACCTTCCTTTGCTACGCTCCACTGTCTTTCATCGCCGCGAGATGCTTCATCGCCTCTCTCGCCGCCGCCCTGGCTTTTGTTGCGGGGTTTAAGCTGGCGCCTGGATCAACCTTGTCGCCCATTTCCGCCACCCGCTTGCAATATTTGATGGCGTCCTGCAGATGCGGCGCGGCTTCTTTGCCATGTTCATCAGCGGACGGTAACGCCTTGAGAATCGCTTCCGCATGCTTCGCCACTTGGGCACAATGGTGCACGATGGCTTTCGCATCACCCATTCCACCGTGCGCCACCATCTCCTCGGCGTCCTTCACCATCTCCTTGCCCTGATTCTGAATTTCCTTCGGCGATCCCGCATGGGCCGGAACGGCTCCGATCACCACGACAGCAAGCAGCAGGCCGAGAAAGAGCCGGCGATGGTTCAACATTATTCCGCCGCTCGCTTCGAGTCGAACTGAAGATTGAGCGTGACCGTCCCGTTAGGCGACAGGGTGACATCCTGCTCCTGAACCCCTAACGAGGGATGCCAGGCCTTGATATGGTACGTGCCGGCCGGCAGATCCCCGATCACGAAGGCTCCCTCCTGGTCCGTCACCGCATAATAGGGGTTGTCGATCGCATATCC
>SXPO01000243.1 GCA_005793285.1 Nitrospiraceae bacterium | reverse complement strand
GCCAAAACCGTTGCTGAACTCGAAGCCGAAATCCACCTTCTTGAAGGTCTCGAACACCAGGCGAAAGCCGTTGTGGCTTCAGGTCAGGATCGAAAATGGGATGAGCTCTCCAAAATCCTCCAGAATGACCCCGCAATGCACGACGCGACGGGACGCCAGCGCAAAATCATCATCTTCTCCGAGCATCGCGACACGCTCAACTATCTTCATGGAAAAATTGCGGGCGTGCTCGGTAATAGTGACGCGATTATCACCATTCATGGAGGCACGCATCGCGACGAGCGCCGCCGTCTCCAGGCGCTCTTTCGCTCAGACCCTGATGTGCGCGTACTCGTCGCTACCGATGCTGCCGGCGAGGGCGTGAATCTCCAGAACGCGAACCTCATGGTCAACTACGACCTCCCCTGGAACCCGAACCGGCTGGAGCAGCGCTTTGGCCGCATTCACCGTATCGGCCAGACTGAAGTCTGCCATCTGTGGAATCTCGTTGCGAAAGAAACTCGTGAGGGCGATGTTTATCACCGTCTTCTGAAGAAGCTCGAAGTTGAAAGCGAAGCTCTCAAGGGCAGAGTCTTTGACATCCTTGGTGAGATATTTGAAGAAACAAGTCTCAAAGACCTGCTGATGCAGGCTATCCGCTATGGTGACCAACCAGAAGTCCGTTCTCGCCTCACGAAAAAGATTGATGATGCCCTCGACCACGACCATCTCAAATCATTGCTGAATCGCAATGCACTCGCTCAGGAAACAATGAGCCAGGAGCGGCTATTTTCCGTCAAGGAAGAGATGGAAAAAGCGGAAGCGCGGCGCCTCCAACCCTATTTCGTGCGCTCCTTTTTCCTACAGGCCTTCTCCTCCCTTGGCGGAGCCGCCCACCCCCGCGAGGCAGGGCGTTTTGAAATCGCTCATGTGCCCGTTGCCATCCGCGAGCGGGATCGGCGCATTACCGGCCGCAACCGTCGGGAATTTGAACCAGTGCTCAAACGCTACGATCGTGTCTGCTTTGAGCGAGAGGCCATTCAGCCACTCGACAAACCAGGACAAACCCGTGCCGTTCTCATGCATCCCGGCCACCCGCTCATGCTCTCCATGTCTGATTTAATCATCGAACAACACGCCAATTTGTTGCGGCAAGGTGCAATCCTTGTCGATCCGACGGACGATGGAATGGAGCCGTGGCTACTATTTCTGCTCACTCATGAGGTCAAGTCAGGCGATGGAATGGTGTTATCCAAGCGCATGCAATTTGTCCGTGTGGCTCCTGACGGCCAAGCTACTTTCGCCGGCTGGGCTCCTCATCTTGATCTAGAACCATTAAACCCATCCGAACGCCCGCTCATTAAAGACGTACTGGATGCGCCGTGGATCATGGCTGACCAGGAACCTCGGGCTGTTGCTTTGGCTGCCTCCACCTTGGTGCCAGAGCACTACAACGAAGTAGCCGGTCGCCGCACTGCTCACGTTGAAAAGACCTTAAACGCGGTGCACGAGCGCCTCACCAAGGAAATCGCCTTCTGGCAAGACCGTTGGTTGAAGCTCAAAGAAGATGGTGAAGCTGGTAAAGATGTGCGGCTCAATCTGGAAAACGTTCGCCGCACCCTTTCTGACCTAGAAGGACGGCTTGAAAATCGCAAGAAAGAACTCTACGCCATGCGCCATGTGGTCAATGGCACTCCGGTAGTGTTGGGTGGCGCGCTCGTCGTTCCGGCGGGCTTGATGCGCAAGCGTCGCGGTGATGAGCCGGTCGATCCCGTCTCCGCAACCTTTACCGCTGATGCCGCTGCCCGTGCCCGCATCGAGCGTCTTGCCATGAACGCAGTTCGCCGCGCTGAGGAGGCCCGAGGATACCGCGTAGTAGACGTTTCCGCCGCTAAATGTGGCTGGGATCTTACCTCCTACCCGCCTGCAGCAGGTGGCCTCCAACCGGAGCCTCGCCACATCGAAGTGAAGGGGCGCGTCAAAGGGGCCAGCACCGTCACCCTTACCCGTAACGAAATGCTCTATGCCTTTAATCAGGGCGATAAATTTGTGCTTGCGATCGTGCTAGTTGGTGAAGGTGATGCAGTGGAGGGTCCGCACTACATCCGCAATCCTTTTGACCGTGAGCCAGGGTGGGGCATTGCCTCCATCAATTATGATCTCAGTAACCTCCTCGCTCGCGCTGAAAGAACCTAGCATGACTTACTCTGTCAAAGCCCCCAAGAAACTTATTGAAGTCGCACTGCCACTGGACGTTATCAACGTCGCGTGTGTCCGCGAAAAATCGATCCGTCAGGGGCATCCCAGCACGCTACATCTCTGGTGGGCACGCCGACCTCTTGCGGCCGCACGGGCAGTGATCTTCGGCCAGCTCGTCAATGATCCTTCCTGGAAATGGGAGCTAGAACACCCCGGCGAAATCCCTCCCAATAATCTCAAGGCGAGCTGGGCAGCCAGTCGAAAACGCCTGTTCTCGATCATTGAAGATCTCGTCAAGTGGGAAAGTACGACTAACGACGAGATTCTCGAAAAAGCCCGCGCAGAAATTCGTAAATCATGGCGGGAGACATGCGAGCTGAACAAGGAACACCCGCAAGCCGCTGATCTTTTTAACCCTAACGAACTTCCGGGACTCCATGATCCATTTGCCGGTGGAGGAACAATCCCCCTTGAAGCGCAGCGGCTTGGCCTTGAAGCCTATGCCTCAGATCTCAACCCGGTTGCAGTCATTATCAACAAGGCCATGATCGAGGTACCTCCGAAATTTGCGGGAAGGCCACCGGTCAATCCTGAAGCTAAGGTCACGAAAGATTTAATAGATCGTGAATGGAAGGCGGCTCAGGGTCTTGCCGAAGATGTACGCTATTACGGTCAATGGATGCGCGACGCGGCACAGAAGCGAATCGGTGATCTCTATCCGCCTATTGAGGTCACGCATGAGATGGCGAAGGAACGGACCGACCTGAAAACTCTAATTGGCCAAAAGCTCACCGTTATTGCCTGGCTGTGGGTACGCACCGTGAAAAGCCCCAACCCGGCATTCCGGCATGTCGATGTGCCCCTTGCTTCGACCTTCATTGTATCGAGCAAAGAGGGAAAAGAAGTCTATGTGGAACCTGTCATCGAACATGACTGTTATCGTTTCACGGTCAAGATGGGCAGTCCACCACCGGAAGCGAAAAAAGGGACTAAGCTCGCGCGTGGGGCAAACTTCAGATGCTTAATGTCGAACATCCCGATCGAAAGTGATTACATTAAGAGCGAAGGCACACACACCAGGATGGGTGCAAGGCTGATGGCTGTGGTGGCGGAAGGTCAGCGCGGACGAGTCTATTTATCTCCCACAAGAGAGATGGAACAGATCGCGGCAAGTGCAGAGCCCACATGGAAACCAGATGCGAAATTACCTGGTGACCTGCGAGCGTTCTGGACACCTCCATATGGGATAACTCATTTTCACCAGCTCTTCACCCCACGTCAGCTGGTTGCATTGACGACATTCAGCGACCTTGTTTCTGAAGTTCACGAAAGAATTCGAAAAGATGCAGACGCCGCTGGGATGCCCAATGATAACAAATGCTTGGACCAAGGCGGCACCGGCGCATTAGCCTATGCTCAAGCTTTGACCGTCTACTTGAGTCTAGCCGTCGGCCGCAGCGCGAACTACTGGTCGTCGATGACCCCTTGGGGCGGGGACTTCATCGTTCAGACATTCGGCCGACAAGGAATTCCCATGGTATGGGACTACGCTGAGGGTAATCCACTATCGACTTCCACCGGCAACTGGACCGGGGCTTTAGATTGGATCCAGAAAGTGATCGTCAATGCACTTCCAGCGTCGCAAGCAGGCATAGTCACGCAGACAGATGCACAGACTCAATCAATTAGTCGTCAAAAAATTGTCTCGATGGATCCTCCATACTATGACAATATTGGCTACGCCGACCTGTCTGATTACTTCTATCTTTGGCTGCGTCGTTCGCTGCGCTCCGTTTTTTCCGATCTCTTCGCCACGGTGACTGTGCCCAAAGCTGAGGAGTTGGTCGCTACGCCATATCGTCACGGGAGCAAACAGAAAGCAGAAGCTTTCTTTCTCGATGGCATGACCAGAACCATGCATCGTCTCGCAGCTCAGGTCCACCAGGCTTTCCCGGTTACAATCTACTATGCCTTCAAACAGTCGGAGACAGAAACTGAATCCGGCACCGCATCCACTGGCTGGGAAACATTTCTCGATGCAGTGATAAGGGCAGGATTTGCAATCACCGGCACTTGGCCGATGCGCACTGAACGGGACCAAGGTTTGAAGACAGGAACGAACGTTCTTGCCTCCAGCATCGTTCTCGTCTGTCGCCCCCGGCCCGCAGATGCCGCCACAATCTCACGCCGCGCCTTTCAGCGAGAATTGAATCAGATACTTCCGGAAGCTCTCGACGAGATGACGAAGGGCTCCGGGGACGATCGTTCGCCCGTAGCCCCTGTGGATCTTTCACAAGCCATCATTGGTCCTGGCATGGCGGTCTTTTCCAAGTACGCGGCCGTGCTAGAAGCTGACGGCACGCCTATGAGTGTTAAGACCGCTCTTCAACTCATTAACCGCTTTCTCGCCGAAGATGAATTCGACCATGATACGCAGTTCTGCCTGCACTGGTTTGAGCAGCACGGCTGGAACGATGGAAAGTATGGCGATGCCGAAACCCTTTCCCGTGCCAAAGGCACGAGCGTAGACGGTGTAAAACAGGCAGGGGTATTATTTGCCACAGCCGGCATCGTCCGCCTTGTCAAATGGACAGAGTACCCCATAGATTGGGACCCGACCACCGACCAACGTTTACCAGTGTGGGAAGCCCTTCATCATCTTATCCGTGTCTTCAAGACCGATGGTGAAACCGGTGCTGGTGCAGTGTTCTCTGCCGTCCAAGCTAAGGCTGAAGCCGCGCGACAGCTCGCATACCGCCTCTATACCTTATGCGAGCGTGCAGGATGGAGCGAAGATGCACGGGCCTATAACGAGATCATTTCAAGCTGGAGCGCCATTGAGTCCGCCGCTGCCAAGGTGCCGGGCCCACAGCAAGCAACTCTATTTGGTTAGGAAGGAAAGAGGCCATGAAGCCCTGGAGAGAAATCGCAGTTCCCCACCGTGACGTGCTGGAAGGAACCTTTCAGCAATCTGAATTTGCCGCCGACATCACGGCCGTACATAGCGGCAAAGCGACGCGCGAATATCAGGATGCTGTTGCCTTCTTCGATCGTACCTTCATCACTGAAGGTATGAGCCTCTTGCTTACACAGGTAGCACAGCGCCTCATCGGAAAGGGTGGCGAGCCGGTTGTCCAACTCCAGACAGCTTTCGGCGGCGGCAAGACCCACACCATGCTTGCGGTCTATCATCTTACGACCCGCAAGTGCGCACTCTCTCAATTACCAGGTGTCCCGGCCCTGCTCGATCAAGCTGGATTGATGGATGTCCCTCAGGCGCGTGTGGCTGTGCTGGATGGAACCGCTCATGCCCCCGGCCAGCCATGGAAGCGTGGCAAACAAGCAATCAAGACCCTCTGGGGCGAGTTGGCCTGGCAACTTGGCGGCAGCGAGGCATTCGCACTCCTCAAAGACGCGGATGCGACTGGGACATCTCCCGGTAAAGACGTTCTGCGGGAGCTCCTCGCTGCATACGCCCCCTGCGTGGTTCTGATCGACGAGTTGGTGGCCTATGTCCGCCAGTTCCCAGAAGGGCAGCCTTTAAGCGGCGGGAGTTATGACAGTAACCTCTCTTTTATTCAGGCGCTTACTGAAGCAGTAAAGCTTGTCCCGACCGCGATCGTATTGGCATCCTTACCGGAGTCAGAAGTTGAGGCAGGCAGCCAACGCGGTGCCGCAGCTCTGCGTGCTCTGGAGAAAACCTTTGGCCGCGTTCAGGCTTTGTGGAAGCCGGTCGCCACTGAGGAGGCTTTCGAGATCGTGCGGCGGCGGCTATTTGAACCAGTCCGCGACACAACAGCCCGTAATACAGTCTGCCGTGCTTTCGCCGACGCCTATGTGGCAGAAGGTTCAAAGCTGCCCACAGAGACCCAGGAAGGTCGTTACTACGATCGAATTGTGAATGCTTACCCTATCCATCCCGAAGTCTTCGACCGCCTCTACGAAGACTGGACCACCATCGATGGCTTTCAGCGCACCCGTGGTGTCTTGAAACTCATGGCCAAGGTTATTTATCGCCTCTGGAAGGATGACAACAAGGACCTCATGATCCTGCCCGGAAGTCTTCCACTCCACGATGGGAGCACCCGCAATGAACTGACTTACTACCTGCCGGCAGGCTGGGATCCGGTTATAGAGCGCGATATTGATGGTGAGCGCGCCGAGACGACGGATTTGGAGAACAAGGAACCGCGCTTCGGCCAGGTGGGCGCTGCCCGCCGTGTGGCACGCACCCTATTCCTTGGTAGCGCACCATCATCAGTAGCTTCTAAAGTTGGTAGCCGTGGCATCGACCGTGCCCGTGTTCTGCTCGGATGCCTCCAGCCAGGCCAACCATCTTCCGTTTATTCTGATGCGCTTAACCGTCTTGCCGACCGGCTACACTATCTCAACACTTCAGGCGACAAAGTTTTGGATGCCACCCGCTTCTGGTTTGATACCCGCGCCAATCTGCGCCGTGAAATGGAAGACCGCAAACGCCGCTTCGACGAGAAAACAGAAATTCGTGGCAAGATGGCTGAAGCGCTCAAACGTGCGGTTGGTGCTGCAACCGTCTTTGACGGCGCACATATTTTCACGCCCCATGGCGATGTTCCGGACGACAGCGGGCTCAGACTGGTTGTTCTTCCACCAGAGAGTTGGTATTCCCGAGACGAACCACGCCTCGCTTTTGAAGCCGCCCTTGACTACGTCCGAAACAATGGACCCAAACCGCGCTATCGTGGCAATCGGCTGATTTTCCTGGCCGCCGACCATGGGACACTTTCGCGCCTGACTGATGCTGCTCGCGTGGCACTTGCCTGGGGATCTATTGTAGACGACGTGAAAGAGGGTCGTCTTAACATCGACCTTTTGCAGAAAAACCAGGCTGAAAAAGAATTGAGGACAGCAGAAGAAGTGCTACCCCGTGCGGCCCGTGAATGCTACCGGTGGCTTCTCTGTGCTGTGCAAGAAACACCGACAGACCCCAAACCACTTATTGAGGCGTTCACCCTCACCACAACCGGCGGTTCGGTCGCTAGTGAAATAGAGCGCGTATGTAGCGAGAACGAACTTGTCATCACAACCTGGTCGCCGATTCACCTTCGCACAAAGCTCAAAGACCTCTATTGGAAGCCAGGACAGCCCGCAGCCAAAGTAATGGCCTTCTGGGAAGACACCCTGCGCTACCTCTATCTACCGCGCTTAAAGAACCGCGATGTGCTTGCGCACGCTATTCGTACTGGAGCTGCCAGCCGTGACTTCTTTGGCACGGCCTATGGTCAGAGCGGCGAAACCTTTGAGGGCTTCCAGCTTGGTAACGCAAACATTCAATTCGACGACACGTTGCTTCTGATCGAGCCTGATGCCGCTCGTGCCTATGAAGAAGCAACCAGACCAAGTCCAGCAACACCAGAGCCGAGTACTGGGAAGTCTGAGACAGGGGGTGCTACCCCACTCCCGCCACTGCCTACTCCACCAGGCGCAACTCCCGGCCTACCCAAACCAAGGCTCTTTCACGCCTCGCATGAGGTTCCTGCCGCAACCGCAAAGATGCATCTGGTACAGCTTGCCGAGGAAATCGTTAAAGTGCTCTGCTCTGATCCCAATGCTACTGTAAAAGTGGTGCTAGAAATTTCTGCTGAATTCCCTGATGGAGCGTCAGACCAGGTAAAGCGCGCCGTATCGGAGAACGCACGCAGCCTTGGAATCAAAACTCCTGATTGGGAGTGAGCAGCATCATTCAGCTCGAACATTTAGCTTTTCAGCGGCATCTGTGATTCCCGCTAACAGCATTACTCCGCGTTCCTGCGTCTCCTTCGGAAGCTCCGTCCATTTGCTCATTGCGCGGATATCTCTTGCGATCCGCTTGGCAATGGATCCTTTGTTGAAAATAAGTTTGTGAACTTCAAAAAAGCTCTCCACTCGTTTCACCAACTGACCGCCCTTGTTGAGAGCGATGTCTCCGACACCAACAGCAGACAGCTGCTTCTCGTACAGTTTCCGAATATATCCAAGATAGAAATCGTCTGGGAATAAATCCTCGATTGATGCCTCGCCTGACAACTTCCATACATCTCCCAGCCCAAGCGCTCCAGCCGGTCTATCGTGGTATCGCGCCAGCCACTTCTTTACAAATTTGTCTTTCGCCGTCGTTCCGGACTCATCTGTATCATATAAGGCTACAACGCCAAGCTCCTGCCCAACCATAAAGGTGGCAATGTAAGTCACCTCCGATGCACCGCCAGCCGGCGTGATAAGCATGTCCTCGGGCATCGCCTGCATCCCTGACCGACTCGCAAGACTGGACAACGCAGAAATCAGCCAATAGTCATCCACACCCTCGACCACAAGGTTTCGATCCGCCACCAGATAACTTGTACGTCCGCTGATCCCAAGGGCAGCCTGCAGAGTCAGCTTTCCCTCCGCCTGCGTCTGCGTTAGGTCGTCCGTAACCACCATGCCGTTCGCTGTCTCGCTCAGAATACGAATACGATCAGGCTCCTGCAGGTCGATCATGAACGGAAGGTGAGTAGAGTAGATCAGCACATTCCCCTTCGCGTATTCCCCAAGCCGTTTCAGGAGATCCTGTTGCCCTTCAGGGTGCAGGTGTAGCCCTGGCTCATCCAACAGAATGACGCACCCCTCGAATGTACCTTTGGTTTGATGCATCAGCAAAAGATCAAACGAGAAAAACCATTGAAAGCCACGTGATCGCTCTTCTAATCGGATAAGCGCTTTGTCTTTCGGATCCCGGATAAAGGTAAAAAACTGTTGGCCGTCAGCATTAAACCGGACATCATACTTCAGTTGTCCCCAATGCCCCTTGATCTTCTCAGTAAGCGTTGAAGCCCCGTCATCAAGATCATACTGGCGTTCTTCCTTATCTGCTTCATTCCCTTTCTTAACCAGTTGATCTAGGTCCAAACCTGACAGAGCCAGAATCGTCAGTAGAGCCTCGTCGTCGGGCTCAGGTCTTTTACGACGCTGCTGAACCTCATTGAGCATTGCAGTGCCGCGGAACGACTTATACTCGTCCATGTAGACGAAAGTGGGAATTCGGCTCACCACATAGTCATGCGCTTTGTGCTGCACAGTCTCAGTTTTTTGCAACTCCTGAACGGTGCTTCGAAGCTGACTCGCAAACTGGTCGATATACTGCGTTTCGTTCTGATACTGAGGTTGTATTTTTCCCCCTCCCTGCGATCCACGCAGCCTCTGAACCGCAACATCTGGTAATTTGACCAGCTCCGTAAAGCGCCCCTCTGCGGCAAGACGGCGCGCTTCGGCCGCCACCTCTGCCGCTTCAACCTTAAACGACTCTGTCACCTCATCCGGCATCTTGGGAAGCTTCCCCATCGCCTTATCAATGTCATTAGGATGCAACCTGTCAGGAAACAAATCACCGGGGAAGGCGATTTCAAACTCTCCCGCGTAGCTCTTCGTAATTTCCAGTTCGCCAATCTGGATCGTCTCCCCAGTGATTTCTGAAAGCTTCTGCTCCTCCTCAGGCTCGATCTTGAACCGAGTGCGGCAGACGATCTGCTTCTCAGTTCGCTTGTCACGATGAGCCCTTGGCCACTCTCGTGTGATGTCATAAGGATCAGCATGGAACGGGTTGAACTTATGCAGTCCGCGTAGCAATGAGGTTTTTCCCACCTCATTCTTGCCTACGAGAACGGTCAGGTCGTTCACGGTCACCCACTGCGAGTCCAAGATCGACTTGTACATCTCAATCCGAAATGCCGATAGCTTCATGAACTCCTCCACCAAATTTCACCCGGATGTACCGGCCTTATTCCATTCTTCACCATCTCAGTAGCACTCCTCAAACACAAGCAGCATCCGCAAAAGTCTTCACTTTGATTTTCTTCGCCCGTTCTTTCACCTGGGCCGCATCATACTGAAACTGCAATCGCATCCATCCCTCGGGCGTACTGCCAAACGCCTTTGCCAGACGGATAGCCATATCCCATGACAGGTCGGCATTCTCGTTCACTAGATGACTAAGCGCCGACCGCGACACACCAAGAACCTTAGCCCCTTCGGTCACGGTCAACCCATGCGGCTCCAGACAGTCCCTGCGCACCGAAAAGCCCGGATGGGATGGATTCTTCATTCTCAAAGCCTTCATAGCGCTCTCGTTTTCACTGGTTGTGATTGAAAGTCATGATCGAGTTTTGACTGTAGCGTATAGCGCATCACGTGTCACTTTGAATTTTCCAGTAGCCCATTCAAGTTATGGAAAACCCAGAGCTCTGAAGCCCCTGCCCTCGCCCCAGAGGAGAAGGAAAACTCCGTCAGGCGTAACTGCCGCGATGGACGCTTGGCTCATTGCCGGCAAGTTTTCCGCGCATACATCATCTATACGCCATCACCGCTGACACTCCGTCTTGAAGCGTAGTGGACTGGCTTGCCATGTCGCCGCCGAGGGCTGCCGCGCTCCGGCTCCCTAGCGCACCGACCGCGCCAGCAAAAGGCCTGTCACGTTCGCCGCTGTTTCTAGTCCGCCTGCGCTTCTCCGTCAGCCCCCGGCTCATCACCTCCTGTTGGCCTGCACCGGCTCTCCTCCCTCTGTGAGAGAGCCAGTGAGTCCAACAACACAGGAGGTTGCAACATGACAAACCAATCCCCAAAACAAGACATCTACACTCGGGTAACGACCCGGATCATAGCCGAACTTGAACAAGGCGTGCGGCCGTGGATGAAACCATGGTCCGTCGAACACGCGGCCGGACGCATCACCCGCCCCCTGCGCCATAACGGCATTCCCTACCGTGGCGTCAACGTCCTTCTCCTCTGGGGTGAGGCCATGGCCAAAGGCTACGCCGCCCCGCTCTGGATGACCTACAAGCAGTCTCAGGAACTAGGCGCTCAAGTCCGCAAGGGCGAACATGGTTCCCTCGTGGTCTTTGCCGATCGTTTCACCAAGACGGAAACCAACGACCAAGGCGAAGCCGTTGAACATGCGATCCCCTTCATGAAGGGCTACACCGTGTTTAACGTCGAACAGATCGACGGTCTTCCCGCGCACTTCTACGCGCAACCCGTCAATCCGCTTCCCCTCTGCGAACGCATCGAACACGCTGACCGCTTCATCACTGCGACCGCCGCCACCATCCACCACGGCGGCAATCAAGCCTATTACGCACCATCCCGCGACATGATCCAGCTTCCACCGTTTGAGGCTTTCAAGGACAAGGAAAGCTACTACTCAACCGCTCTGCATGAACTGACCCACTGGACCCGCCATGAAACACGTCTCGCCCGTGATTTTGGCCGCCAACGCTTCGGCGACGAAGGTTATGCCCGCGAAGAGCTGGTAGCTGAACTCGGTTCCGCTTTCCTCTGTGCCGACCTTGGCATTACGCCCGATATCAGAGAGGACCACGCCGCTTATCTCGGCCACTGGCTCAAGATCATCAAGGATGACAAACGCGCTATCTTCTCAGCTGCGGCTCACGCGCAACGCGCCGCTGACTTCCTGCAACAACTTCAGCCGACGACGACCAAGGAGGCCGCCTGATGGAGCCACGATAGTGCTGTCATAGGCAATTCCTCCTTGTCGGTTTTCCGACATGCGGCAAGTGTTCCGCGCCATCCCCTGCTTTCACTGGCTGTTTCCCGCTGTTGTCCCCCTCTCCTTTCACCATTTGCATTCCCATCCGTGCATCTTTGCCCCCTGCCATGCGCGGGCGCGTCGTCGCGTCAACAAGAAGCCTCGGTTCCCCCTTAAAGGTCGCCCCCAATTTTCCTGTATGACGCTGCACCCGCCGCCTGGCTGAAACGGAGGCATGCCCGCAAGGGAAATACAAACAAAGGAGAGAAAACTATGACAACGCGAAACACAAACGCCTCTGAAACCAGACCGCCGGACTTTATCGCCTCGCACGTCGCCGAGCGCAACGGCAAATCCTTCTGGACCCGCATCGGAGCGGCCTGGACTCACGAAGACGGTAACGGCCTCACGCTTCGCCTCGATCTCATCCCGGTCACAGGTGGGCAAATTGTCCTTCGCATGCCCAAAGCAACAGAGGAGGAGGTCGCCTAAAGCGGCCTTTTCCTCACTTTCAAGGAGAAATCATCATGAAACATGACGCTGCCATCACCGCCCTTCGCAACGCACACGCCGCGCTCTCTTCGATCGCCGCCGTCACCTGCTATGCGGAGGACCTCCCCGTCACCGCTCTTGAGTCTCGCGACATCGAGGATATTTTCATCATCGCGAAAGCCCATCTGGACCAGATTAAGGCTCTCCTCACTCAAGCTTCCGGTGGCCCGCCATGACGGGCCGCCGCATCACCGGCCACTTTCTCATGTGGACGTGTTAACACGTCCACATATGAGCCCGTCTTATTGACAGCCCCCTGAAACTCCTCCACAACTTCTTCGTAAACAAAACAGGGAACCGCCATGATCCGACCCCTCCTTCTTGCCCTTACCCTCATCTTTTCCCTCGCAACAACGGCGCAAGCCGCTTCCAATGACATCACCGGCCGCGCGTCAGTCATTGACGGCGATACCCTTGATATTCACGGCCAGAGGATCCGCCTTGAAGGCGTAGACGCTCCCGAATCCTCCCAAACCTGCGCCGATCCCGAAGGCGCGCCATGGCGCTGCGGCTAAAAGGCAGCCCTTGCCCTCTCCGACCTCATCGATCAAAAGCCGGTTCACTGTGTTCCTTCAACCAAGGACCGGTACGGCCGCACCATCGCAACATGCGACCTCAATGGAGAGGATCTCGGGAAATGGCTTGTCACCAATGGCTGGGCCGTCGCCTATCGCAAGTACTCCGACCGCTACATCCCCGATGAAGATGAAGCCAAAAGCAAACGCCGTGGAATCTGGGCTGGAAGTTTTACAATGCCGTGGGACTACCGCCATGCGAAAAAACAGAAAACCTCAACCCCCGCTAACCCGTCATGCGGCTCAAAACAATCCTGTCAGGACATGGCTTCTTGCACCGAGGCCCGCTTCTATCTTTCCACCTGCCACCTAACCAGCCTTGATCGTGACCACGACGGAACCCCTTGTGAAACCCTCTGCAACTAGCACAAGCCCGCCGACCTCACGCAGATTCCATAAACAACCCGCCTGAAAGCCATTAGAAGGCCGTCCAGGGCCTTCTGGGATCTTCGCCGTTTCTTTCCCCGCGATCTAACGCGAACCAGCCCCCGCCCTGCTTTCTGGCGTCCTTTGCCCTGACCAATTGTTTCGTCCTGCTGTCCGACTGGCGGCCCAGTCTACGGCTGCATAACGCATCGCCCGCGCCAGCCAGAGCGCCGTCACGTTCGCCGCCTTTTGTTATTCCGCCTCCGCCCCCTTTGGCCGCCACTCGGCCCGCCTGTCCTCCTAAGTTGCCCGGCGTTGCCTCTCCCCTGCTCGTGAGAGAGGCAACTTGTTCAACAACAACAGGAGGACAGAAGATCATGACGAAACAACCGGTTCAGAAGTTCAAACAAGGCTTGGTCCAAGTAGCCGTCTGGCAGAACGAAAGCCGCAGCGGGGACTTCTACACCCTCACCTTTCAGCGATCCTACACGGACGCAGAAGGCACATGGCACAACGCCACGTCCTTTCCGCTCTCCGCTCTCTACGATCTGGCCGCCGCCACCGTGAGAGCCTACCTCTGGGTCCGCCAGAACACCGCAACGGAGAAAGCGGCGTGAGCCGCCGCAGCCATCAGATGGAGCCTCCGGCCCCGCGCCGGGGGCTATATCGCCTCTTTACTGTGGGCGTGTTAACAGGTCCACACGCTGACACGTTAGCTGTCATACGCTTGAGGTTTCCTGTCCTGCCTTGCTTCTCCGTTCACATTGCAACCCATGACGGCCTTTCTTTCTCTGCCTCGTCTAGCTCCGGCAACCGTCCTGGCAACCGCCCGTCCGAACATCTTTCCCCTGCCTTCGGCATTCCTCGCGCAAGCAAACATCTTCGGTCTTGGCCGTCCTCCCCTGCCGGTCCGGCCCTTCGGGTGCCAAGCCGGTTTGACGCCTTCGCTTTTACACGAGCAACGAAAGGCCGCGATGGGCGCGGCCTCCACTCAAAGAAAGGAAACAGTCCAATGAAAACCTATCAGCACTTCGCTTCACTGCTAACCCAGCTTCTAGGCAACGATACCGCCATCCGTCTCACCGTCACGGGCTTCATGCCCCTCTCGGTCGAAGACATCGGACTCTCCGACGAAGGCCACCGCCTTATCGCCATCTCCCACACCGGCATCCAGAACGGCGACCTGATGCGCGACCCGGAACTCGTCTTTGAATTCGTCCCCGGATCCGATCCGCAGGCAGCGGAACCCATCTCCTTCCGCAACGACTATATCGGCCTCATGAATTACGTGTACCGCTACAGCGACGCAGGCAAGAAAACCCACGTCAACGCCAAGCTCAAGGCCGAACTCAAAGCCTTTGCCTCCATGTGGTTTCGCAACCTCAAGGATCAAGGCTTCCTCTCTGAAACCGCCAACCGGGAGAGGCTCGCATGAGCCTCCCATACTATCTCACATGTAGTTGTGTTAACATGTCTACGCGTACACAGTGCGGCCCGGCTCCGTCCAGGCCTCATTCTCTCCTGGTCGGCTTGATCTCCAAGGCGCCTGAGAGAAGCAGGGCCCACTGCCGCTGTCTGGCCGCTATGCGTGGCCATTATTCCGCCGGAGGCCTTGAAGTGGCTTGTTCCCGCCGCGCGGCAACCGGCCCCGCCGCCCGTGCCGAGCGTCATGGCCGCTGGCTTTTCGCGCGGAGGGCCGCCACAAATCCGGCCTTCCGGCTCTAGCCTCTTCTGTTTCGCCGTTTCGTTGGCTCTCCTCCCCCTGTGAGAGAGCCAACTTCACCTCAACAGAGAGGACAAAACAACATGGCCACGCACAGCGACCAACAAGCTCCGCTCTATACCCGCTTCGCCAGCGTCCTTATCCGACTTCTCGGCCCCTCGCGCAGCGTCCGGCTTCTGGGCGACGGCCATCTTCCGCTCTACGTCGAACATCAGGGCTTAAGCCCGGACCGCCTCTACCACCTGATCTCCGTGGCCCATATCGAAACATCCGGCTGTCAGGCGTTCTATGACCCTGAAATGGTCTTTGAACTAAGCTTAAGCCCCCGTATCGCCTATGCCCGTCCCCTCTCCTACCGCAATGATTGCCTCGGCCTAAACCAGCAGGTCCACAGCTATGACAGCGCCGGGATCAAAGTCAGCACCAACCGCGCCTTGAGCCTCGAACTCGACGACTTCGCCCGCACATGGTTTCTGAATATCGAATATCAAGGCTATCTCGACGAAAGCGCACATGTTAACTAGTTAACACGTAAGAACGTGCGGCCATTCCCCTAGCGTTTCTTCAGTGTTGGCGCTTCTTCTTCCTCTGGATCCTTTAAAAACCGCGTTGTCAGCTTGGCTCTCACGCCTTCCTCAGACCACAAAAGGCGCTCACAGCGCTTCAAGACCGTCACAACCTTCCGTTTGATCTCTTCGCCCTTCTTCAAGGGCTTGTCACCCTCGCATTCCATGACAATCAGGTAAATCCATTGCTCCTCGACCGTCAGCACTTCCGCAATCAAGCGCCGCTCCCCTACCCGGACAACCCGCTGCCTGCGCCTTGGCCCCCGCCTTTCCCAGACGGTCTCCGTAAACCGGACAATGTCACCAACGACAACCTCATCATCACACACAACCCATGTCATCTAACTTACACCCTTGCCTTCTTACTCGTTGTCTTGTTAACATCCCCACAGGGGGACAAGCACGCATGTACACAATAGCCATAATTTCCCAAAAGGGCGGGACAGGTAAAACAACACTGGCCCTTAATCTTGCCGTTGCATCCGAACGCGCCGGAAAGCCTGCCCTGGTCGTAGACCTCGACCCGCAGGCTTCGGCCAAAGCATGGCACGACCACAGAACGGAGAAAACCCCAATTGTGATCTCCGCCCAGGCTTCACGGCTTCATGAGGTCCTCAAGACCGCAGAAGAGAACGGAGCCGCTCTCGTTATCCTCGATACGGCCCCGCATTCGGAGAGCAGCGCACTGGCCGCCGCCCGCGCTGCCGACCTAATCTTGATCCCGTGCAGACCCGGCGTCCTCGATATTCGAGCCATAGCGACATCCGCCGACTTGGTCCAGCTGGCTAAGAAACAGGCAGTCGCCGTCCTAAACGCCATCCCGCCGCAAGGCCATCTGCCGGACGAAGCAGGGGAGGCCATCAAGTCTTTCGGCCTTGCCGTGTCTCCGGTCCGCATCACCAACCGCGCGGCCTTTGTGCACTCGCTCACCGCATCGACAGGGGTTTCGGAATACGAACCCGACGGCAAAGCCGCAGACGAGATCAAACAGCTTTACAAGTGGACACTCTCACAGATGAACGTGTTAACACGTCAGCAGAATAAGAAGGAGGCTTTAGCATCATGACCCGTAAAACCAACCTCGCAGAAGCAGTAAGCAAGCTTAACCAGAATCATAAAATCACCCCGACACAGCCGCGCTCACGCTCTGGAAAGAAGACCGTGGCCGGGTATTTCGACCCGCATACGTCAAAACAACTGAAGATTCTGGCCGTGGAGCAGGAAAAGACGCTTCAGGACCTGCTGGGCGAAGCCTTGCAGGACCTGTTCAAGAAATACGGGAAAACAGCAGCGGCCAGATAGGGCAGAGGAGGGGATAAGGCCC
Source organism: Nitrospiraceae bacterium (assembly GCA_005793285.1). Lineage (GTDB taxonomy): Bacteria > Nitrospirota > Nitrospiria > Nitrospirales > Nitrospiraceae > Nitrospira_D. Next base: position 12,330 of record SXPO01000243.1, on the reverse strand, counting down.
TTCCGGTCTTCACTAAAACAGGCTAATATCGGCCCCACATGACAGACAAATCGGACTTTCGCCTTATTTCGGACGTGCTCCAGCTCCCTAAGCCGCCAAGCCATAACACGCAGCGGAGAATAGACGCGTCCCTGTCCATCAAGGACAGGCCGCCGGCAGGGGATGAAATCACCTATCAGCACTCCGTGTTCTGTCAGACCTCGCTTCCATACCGCGACCCCCACGAAATCAGGGAATGGGAACGGCACCAAGGCCATGCCCATATGCTCCTCAAAGCAGGGGAGGCCTTCGACCCGTACACAAACGCATGGGTGAAACTTGGCCTTCCCTTCGGTCCGAAGCCACGGCTCATTCTGGCCTATCTCAACACAGAGGCCATTTTGAAACAGTCACCGGAGATCGAAGTTGAGGACAGCCTGACCGCCTTCGTGAAATCCCTTCGCCTCAACATCAACGGCCACACCATCCGCATGCTCAAAGACCAGCTGACCCGGCTTTCAGCCGCGTCGGTCTTTTTGGCTCTGGCAGGGGAGGACAAAGTAAAACACCTTCGCATGAACATTGTGGAAGGCTTTGAACTCTGGATGCCCAAGAACGAAAGCCAGCGCGTCTTATGGCCAACCAAAGTCACGCTCAGCCCCAATTACTTCGAGAGCCTCAAAGAATACGCCGTCCCCCTCGATATGAGGGCGATCGAAGGTCTCAAGAACAACGCCCTTGCCCTCGACATCTACGCTTGGCTTGCACAGCGTCTCTGGCGTGTCCCCACAAAGGCACCCCACTGGATCAGCTGGGCCGCCCTCCATATCCAGTTCGGGCAGGGCTATGCCCGGATGGATCACTTCAAGGAAATGTTCCGCAAAACCCTCGGACTTGTTCTGGCTCACTATCCAAAAGGCCGGATCGTCGAAGATCCAAACAAGGGCTTTCTCCTTCACAGCAGCCCGCCACCCGTTCCGGTCAAACCGAAATGGCTTTCAGTTCCGACCCTACCTTCCTCTGGCAACCAGCAGTAATCAAACAAGCGATAAACCTCTGGAAGCCCCAAAACTCTTCACGACAGTTTACTCACCAGCCTGTTTATAACCCTCTGAATTGAATCAACTTATCCACGACAGTTTACCGGGAGATTTCACGACAGTTTACCGGGAACCCCCACGACAGTTTACCGGGACAACCCTATAAATAACCGATAACTCCCGATAATAGGACCCTCTGGCTTGTGGAAAAGTGGACGGAAAAAGACCCCGCCCACGTTTTCCACGAAGCCCGGCAACGGATTTTTTAAATAACTTTTTAAGAAAAAGAAGGCTGACAGGGGAAGGGGAAAACAAAAAACGCATTAGGAAGGCCACCAGGCCGTTCTGACGATTTTAGCTTGGGGAAGGGACCCCCAAGACCTCTGAAGCTCGTAGCGGCCAAAACAAGAGGATAGCCGGGGCCTTTTTAGGAAGGTCCCCGCATAACTTCAGCCTGACGACGGGAGATGTTTTCCAGAGTGGCGAGATGAAACACCCGGTCTTGGGCCGCCGCCTGAAAGATAGCCCGAAAGGTTGCCCGTTTCAGGGAGTCCAGTTCTGCCTCTGTCATCGTTTCCAATTTCCTAACCGTCATCATGTCCGTTTCTCCTTTGCTCTGATGTTCTGGCCTTGCGGCCTTCATGCCTTCTCAACAGCCGCCGGATCCGTCCGGACGCACTTCAGGCAAAGCAAAGCGGAGCAGGGTTCACCCTTGCGCCCATCCCAAGGACGGCCGGCAGGCTAGGCAGGAAAAAACAAGGACGAAAGGACAAGAACTCTGACAAAGAAAACAGACAGAGAAGGTTAGGGGAGGGGAGACGACAGAAAAAACGCTACCCCTGTATGCAAACATGTGGGCGTGTTAACACGTCGGCACAGCGCCGCGCAGCTTTCACAAAGAGAACGTTTCTGGTAAAACTCCGCGCCATATGTGGCCGTTCAAACGAAAGCCGCCGCCAGCTCAAGAGCTATCACCGCCGAAACCGCCGCCGCTTCTTCTTCCTGAAAACACTCTGCTAGCCTTGCCCCAAACGAGACCGCCACGCCCCGGATTTTTCGCCAGGCATCCTCTTTTGCGTTACTCCACCTATATCTCTGGTGCTGGTTTATTAGCCACCACTGCCATCTCTCCTCACTCGTTACCTGAGCCACTCCAATATGGAACTTTAATCGGCGCGACCATTTATTTTGTCGTCGAGGGTTCCCGGCTTGGCTACGACGCGATCAAAGCGATTATCGAGTCCTTCAAAGAAAAACCCCCGGAACTCAAAGACATTCCCTTCATGCACAGGAGTGACGCCCATGGCGGCGCGCGCCTTGCCAATCCCCAAACCGACCGCATTAACCTCGGCCAATCCACCAGCGGCGTCTTTTTCGGAAGATCAAAAGCCGCCGAGTACACCTATACCGACTATCCAGATCTAAAAAATGCAAGAAGACAGGTGATCGGTGGACAGCTTGGCCCCTATGTCTGGTCCACCCCCAATGCTCATACCCTTGTCTGTGCACCGACACGGTCAGGGAAGGGAGTAGGGATCCTCGTTCCGACTCTGCTCATGAACCGGAACTCTGTTTTGGCGATCGACCCGAAAGGGGAGCTGGCCGCGATAACGGCCCGGCAACGCCAGCGCCTCGGCCAGGAAGTCTTTCTCCTCAACCCGTGGCGCCTGCATGAAGCGTTGTTCCAAAGCTACGGCTTTACCCAATTCCACAGCTTCAATCCCCTCGATATTCTCGATCCTAAGGACCCGGCGATCGTCTCCAACGCCATGTTTTTAGCCTCGCTTCTCGTGAGCAGGTCTTCTTCCTCCGATCCCTTCTGGGACCAGTCAGCCGAAACCCTCCTCTCCGGCCTCATGCTCTATGTCGCAGAAAAAGAACCCCTACAAAAGAAACTGCCCCGCGTCCGCGAGATTCTGGGCAAACCCCAGGAACTTGATAACGTCCTCACATCCATGGCCGCCGCCACCGACGTGTTCGGAGGAAGTCTCTCGGAAATCGGCCACACCTTCTTGTCCATGCCGGACAAGACCAAATCCAGCGTCATCTCCACGGCTCAGGCGCATGTCAAATTCATGCTGGACCCGGTGGCCTCAGGCGCGCTGGATAAATCGACCTTTTCATTTTCCTCGCTCAAGCAGAAGCCCGCCACCGTCTTTCTCATCATCCCCCCGGAGTTTCTCCACAGCCATGCCCGCTGGCTTCGCCTCATGGTGGGATCCGCGATCAAGGCTTTTCTCGATCCGGCCCCGGTCAACACCCGCTGCCTGTTTATCCTCGAAGAATTCGCGTCTCTGGGACACATGCAGGCGATTTTAGACGGCGTGTCCAATCTGGCCGGCTACGGCATCGACTTCCTCTTTGTCCTGCAGGACCTTCCCCAGCTCAAAAACATCTATGGTCAGGCAGCCGACACATTCCTTGCGGAATCCGGCTTCCACTTCTTCACCAATATCCGCGACATGACCACGGCCAAATATGTCTCTTCAGCCCTTGGTCAAGAAACCATTACCGTGGACTCTTCAAGCGCCAGCGGAGGAACGAGCAGCTCTTTGACCGGAAAGCCGCTCTTTTCTCCAGATGAGCTGTTAAGACAAGGCCCCGGCTGGGCCTTGCTCTTCCAACCCGGCACTTTCCCAATCTCCATTGTCCCTCATCTTTATTACAAGGACGGTAACTTTGCGGCGCTGGCCGATCCAAATCCCTTCAGGAGCCAAACATGAGCGACAGCCCAAAGAGTGTCTTTGCCCGTATTGCCGGATGGTTTTCACGGGCTGAAGCTCCCGGAATTTCTGAAGGATTTTGCGATCCAGACAGAACTAATAAAGACGCTCTCGTCCAGTTTCTTCCTTATGTCACCAAAGATCTTAAGACCCTGGATCCCGACCTTCTCCCTCACCTCCGCCGCTACACCAGCTCATTTGAGGACGAGCGCTTGCTCATTCTTCTCGCAAGCGCGGATGATTTCCCGGACTGTGCCAAGGCCCTTGAGAAAGCCGCCCGCGTGTATCAAAACGCCGCCCAGAACCAGGCCGGAGCCTACTTCCCTCAAAAACAACAGGCCTGCCTGTACCTGGCGGCCATGCTGTCTGCCAAACGAATTGATGAGCCGGTTTCGTCGGGAGCTGTCTCAAGATTGCTCGATGTCCTTGTGAAAGCGCCATTATGAGCAGCAACACACCACCGAAAAAGGGCCTCTTCGCCCGCGTTGCGGGATGGTTCTCAGGTCCTGACCCTCAACCCGTGTCACAGTTTCGGGACCCGGCCAGAAGCAACAAACTGGCACTGGTCCAGTTTCTCCCGAGCGTTATCAAAGACCTTCGCGCCCTGAAACCGGAATTGGCCACCCGACTCTTTCGATTCAGTACCACCGATCCAAAAGATCGCTGGATCGCGCAACCAATATTCCCCGACGACATAGCGGATTGCGCCCAGGCTCTTGAAGAAGCCGCCCGCGTCTACAAGAAAGCAGCAAAAAAACAGGCTGGCCCGTACTTTCCTGAAAAACAACACACCTGCCTCTATCTGGCTTCTATGTATGCGTCCGGCCGTACCGATGAGCCCGTTTCCTCACAAGCCGTGTCCAAATTGCTTGATGACCTCAGGCCCAAACTAGCCCCGGCGTCTTCCAAACTGACAGTCCCCAGCACACCGCCACCGCCCCCTCAACCAGCACCGAAGCCTCAACCGGTCGCGCCACCAGCACCATTGCCGCCGCTTCCACCGGAGGTCCTCAAACTCGAACTCCAGCCCCGGCCATTCAAGGTTCCGCAACAGAGACCTGCCCATTTCAAGGTGGATCTCTCGAAGCTTTTCTTCGGCCGGGAATCAGACTGGTCCAGGGAATATGGAGCGGATTACATTGCGGAAGCGCGGCGCGTGGCAGGAGAACTTCTCCAGCACGCGCAGGAAGATTTTGCAGACAGGGGAGGGGAGGACGAAATCATCAGCCAGCTACCACGCTATATCGCACTCATGACCCGCAAAGAGCATGACCAGCAAACCCTCACGGAGCTTGCCTATCTCTTTGAAACGCTGGCTGACTACTATGAGGACCTATGGAAGAAACGGCGGGGAAGCACAGAAATCTATCCCAAGAAAATGCTGGCCCTCTATCTCGCCGAAAAATTCATGAGAAACGAAAAGGCCACCCTCGAAGCTTCATTTTTTGCCAGACCGTTTCTCGAATACTGCAGGGAGAACCGTTAGGCCTTGGGACTTGGAGGCTCTGGCCTTGCCGGGAAGCCAAACACAACCCTGTCCTTGTTCAGCACCAGATTCTTATCCAGCAGGTCCCACAACTGCTTTTTTAATCCCGCATCATCTTCACAGGCCTTCAGGACAACAGCACCGGCAAGAACCTTTCGCCTCGTATCCGCCTTTCGATCAACTGCCTTCTTTTGGGCGGCCACTTTTTGAAACTGCGCCCTGATCTGTTCCTGCTTCTTTTTCAGCTTCTCTAACTTTTCCTCTGGTGTCGCCTTCCCCATACTCCCTCCGTTTGTGGGTTTTAGATCCTGTCACAATACGGCCCCGTAATTTTATTGTTACCTGCATTTTTCTTCAGCATTTCAGACACAAGGCATCCTATATCCTATTTATTAATCATACGCTGGTATGCTTAAGATAAGGTTTAGGACAAGAGAAGCCAGAAACCCGAAGGGCGCACTTACGCAAACTCCGTTTGCTCCTGTGCGGTCTCATCGAGGGGTGTTCCCCTCTGGCGACGCCTGACCCCCTACAACGTAGCGCCGTTGTATCACTTGCGCGCGCGGACGGTGACGGTGGCGATTTATCATTTCTCCGTAAAGCCCATAAGCCGCGCCAATGGACGGAGCGCCACCGCCGCCGCCGCGTATCGGGCCGGGGAGAAAATCCACGATGAACGGACCGGCGAAACCTTCGACTACACCCGCAAAACCGGGATTCTCGTTTCCCGCATCGTAACCCCGCTTGGGGTGCAACCCCCCGAATGGGCAAACGACCGGGAGCGCCTCTGGAATGAAGCAGAGCGGGCAGAGACCCGCATCAATTCCAGAGTGGCGCGAGAAGCCGAGATCGCCTTGCCCCATGAACTCCCCCCGGAGGCCCGCGAGGAACTGGCCCGTTCCTTAGCGCAGCTGATTGCCGACCGCTACAAGGTCCCCGTAGATTATTCCATCCACGAACCGGCCCGCAACGGGGACGACCGCAACCACCACGCCCATATCCTTTTTGCCACCCGCGAAATTGATTCCGACGGTTTTGGCAAAAAGACCCGCATCCTCGACGCTCACGAAACCGGCCCTGACGAAATCGACAAGCTCCGCGCCGACTGGGCCGAACTCGTCAACCGCTCCTTTGACCGCGCCGGCATCGCCGAACGCATAGACCCCCGCACCCTCGAAGCCCAAGGCATCGACCGTGACCCCACCCAGCACCTCGGACCCGACGCGACCGCCATGGAACGAAGGGGAGAGGAAACCGCCCTTGGCGACTTCAACCGCGCCGCTGCACAAACTACCCATCCGCCCCGCGAGGACCGCGCCAGCCAGCCCAAACCATCCGGGGATCTCTCCCGCAAGGAACGCCGCGAGCTTGTAACCAAGCTCCATTCCCAATCCGACGGACCGGAAGCCTTCCAACAAGCGCTGGCCGAAAACGGCTTCACGCTTGCGACAGGCGACCGCCGCCCTTTTGTCGCGATCGACAGCAAGGGCGCACCCCATAACCTGGCCCGGCTTATCCCGGACGCCACCAATGACAGCCTCCGCGAATACTTCGCCCCGATCGTCGAAACCCTTCATGCCGCCAACACCATCCCCGCGCCAGAACGCGACCAGCCCGAACCGCTCAGCCCCGTTTTCAACCGGGCCGCAGAGACAGGAGCGCAAAATAAAGACCAGCCCCGCCTGACAGAGACTTTCAGTCAGGCGGCAGAGCGCCCGGAGCCGCCCCTGAAAGACAGTTTCAACCGGCAGGCCGAGCCGCCGCCAAAGGACGAAAAGCAGGCTTTCTTTGAGGCCCAGAAAGAACAGGCCGTCTTTCGGATGCTCGAAGACTACAAGCGTCTTCTGGACGCACAGGAGCGCCAGACAGAAGAAAAGGAATCCATCTGGCGCCGGAAGATCGAGGGCGCACGCGACAAACTCGAAAAGAAGCAGGAGGGGAGACGGGAAAGGGAAGAGGAGGCCCACCGACCCAAGGGCCTTGAAGCCCTCTGGGAGCGTTTCAAGGACAAGCTCGACCCGGACCGCATCGAAACGCGCCGCCAGGAGGCCGCACGTATCGACGCGGAGAGACAGGAGCGCGAAGCGTCAGAACGCCTCGCGCTAGACCAAAAGCTTCAGGAAGTCCTCGACAAAAACCGCGCCTTGCTCGAAGCCGAGCAGGAGCGACAGCGGCAGGATCTCGACCGCCAACACGCGGAATACATTCAACGGACCATCGACCAGGAGAAGCAGCGCCAGCGGATCCTCGAAGACTACCAACGCGCCCAGAAGACCCGCGACCTCACCCGAGAGGACAACGAAAGGGAACGGGGACGGGACCGATGACCGGCCAGCCCTTCCAATCCGGAAGGCTGGCCCGAAGCTTCAACACAGCCGCTGCCAAGCTTTCACGCCGCCGGCATGCACCAACGGGCTTGTGCTCAATTGGCCGAGCGCCTATACTACATAACAATACCTAATATGTATTATCCTTAATATGCAACTCGCTCTTTTCTCAGGATTTCAATGTTTGATCGAAAGCGCATATAAATATAAAGCCGTGACAAAGGAAGGCGTCGTCATTAGAGGCGTCCTCAGGGCCGTTGATGATCACGATCTTTCCCACCAGCTGGCAAGGGACGGACTGGAGCTTGTCTCTTGTAAGGTTACATCCCTGCGGATCAGGCGTATGTTCCGGGGTTTCCTGCGCCCCATCAGGCCGCGTGATCTCATTCAGTTTTTTGTGCATCTTCACCAGCTGGAAATTGTGGGGATTCCCATACTTGAAGCTTTGAATAACGCCCGCCAGGCAACTATGTCGGAAAAATTGCGCGACGCCGTCCTGAGCATTCACAATGAAGTCAAGAACGGAAAGCCGGTTTCGGAAGCTCTTGAATCCTATCCTGATATTTTCGAACCTCTTATCGTTTCCATCATCCGTGCCGGCGAGCAGTCGGGAAAAATGGCACGGGCATTGGATGAGGTTACTCGTCAGCTGAAATGGTCCGATAGAATGCAAAGCCGCATTAAAAAAGCCACCCGTTATCCGAAAATCCTTTTAACCGCCGTGCTTCTTGTCCTGTGGATCATGATGGCCTATGTCGTTCCCCAGGTTTCCGATTTTCTTGGCCAGATGGGGCAACCGCTTCCCTCTATTACGAAGGCTTTGATCTCAACCTCGAACTTCCTGCATCAATGGGCTCTGGTCGGGGTGTTGAGCTTGCTGATAGTGCATGTTTTTATCAAGATCGGCCGCAGACTCTCTTCATCCTTTCTCCATTGGACAGATCATCTTGTCCTTAATCTGCCTGTTTTTGGCCCGCTGATCCGCAAAATTGCCTTGTCACGCTTTTGCCAAATGTTCGGCATCATGTACACCAGCGGTATTCCGGTTTTGCAATGCCTTTACAGCGCGGCTGAAACGGCTGGAAACAAAGCGCTTGTCTTCGCGCTTCATCGCGTCCATTCACGGGTTCAGGAAGGTTACACAATCTCTGCGGCCATGACGTTGTCGGGGGAGTTTCCCACTCTGGTGCCTCAAATGATAAAAATCGGGGAGGAAACCGCAAATCTCCCCGAAGTATTGAAAGAAGTCACGGATTTTTTTGACAGGGATGTCGATGAAGCCATTGATATCATGATTCAAATGATAGAACCGATTTTGACCGTCATACTGGGTGGAATGCTTCTATGGATCGCGGCTGGCGTCTTTGGCCCTGTCTATGACAGTTTCAGCACCCTCTCACGCTAACCCGGTTCTCCCGCCCCCCTTAGCACCGATCCGTTAACCAGTCCTTAAGCTATTTTGCCCATACTTACCGTAAGAGCAGGGGTAGCATCCCGGGTTCCACGAGGCGTCAAGGGAAGGGCAGGCCATGTCAGTACGATCGTCACGTTCAGGCTTTACCCTTGTTGAAATGGCGGTTGTCCTCGCCATCGCAGGATTGCTCACCGCCGGCATGCTGGCGATGCTCAAAGTGCAGGCCAAAAAATCCCAGATGGAAACCACTAAAAAGCGCCTTGTCGAAATCAGCAGCGCTTTAGCCCAATATCAGACCCGGCACGGCCGCCTTCCTTGTCCGGCGGCTCTGGGCGCGCCGCCGATCAATCCCGAGTTTGGCGTTGAAACAGCCGGTTGTTCCACGCTCCCGCCCAACCCCAATGCGGATCCTTCGGCCGCCCCCGGCACCGGAGGCGTCAAGATACGCATCGGCGCGGTTCCCGTCATAAGCCTGGGACTTAGCAGCGATCATATTATTGATTCATGGCAGCGCCGTTTCGTTTATGCCGTGTCCGAGAATCTGACTGTCGCGGGCGCGCCCAATGTAAATATCGGGGCGATCACGCTTCTTGACAATAACGGCACGCCCCTTGGCCCTAACCCCGGCCAGACGCCTTTTGTGATTTTAAGTCTCGGCAAGACGGGCGCCGGCGGCACGACTTATGAGGGCGTCAAATATGCGGTCCCTTGTCCGGCGACCGGACCGGAACATGAAAACTGCGAGACTCCGCCCAATGCCACTTTTGCCACAAAAGCATATTCCGAAAGCGAGGATCCCGCTTTCCGCTTCAACCACGTCGTCCTGAATACGCTGGATTCCAATGATCCCGCCGCTGTTTGCGGCAATCTGGGCATGATCTACGGCCCCAGCCACCCGCGCCATGATTCCATGGGCTGCGTGCCGAACATGGTCGAGGCAGCGAACGGGTATGTGGGGATCGGGACGGAGAGTCCGGTGGGGCAGTTACAGATCAATACAACCGCGCTAGACGACACGGTTCTTAAGCTGACTGCGAACGGAACAACAAATAATTATATAAACTATGCAGCGCCGAATATCGGCGGGCAGTCGAATTATCCCGCCTTTCTACGCTGGACCAGGGATGCCGGACACGGAAGAATGTTCAGTGTTTATACGAGCAGAGACGGAGTTGCCTCAAATCTAGCTCTTTACGCTAATCAGGACGGCAACGTCGGCATCGGGACGGCGGCGCCGAAACGTAAATTTGTTATCAAAGATGTCTCTCCGCTGCTTGGCTTGGAAACGAATGATGGTCTGGGATGGGCGGTCTACTCACATCAGGCAAACGATTCATTCCAGATCAATAGGTATACCGACGCAGGGTGGACAACGGGCGCAGATTATTTTTCTATCTTGCCCGGCGGGAACGTGGGGATTGGGGCGACAAATCCACAGCAGCCACTGCATCTCAACAGCGCAGCACCCGATGCTACCCGCTTTCGGATAACCAACAATCCCGGCAGCGGCGGCACTTGGGATATCGGCGTGTTTGGGACGACGAGTCCCTCACCCGGATCGTTCGCTATTGCCGATATGAACGCATCTGCCTGGCGGCTTTCCATTGCACCTAATGGCAACGTCGGCATCGGTTACAACGGCTCACCGGCGGCAGCAAAACTGGATGTTCAGGGCGAAGTCAAAATTGGCAATACCGGCGCGGCCTGCACTGCCGCGAATGAGGGCGCGCAACGCTATAACGCGACCATTAAAAACATGGAATTCTGCAACGGTACTGCATGGAAAACGATGGGCGGCGGTGGCGGGTATTCTGGGCCGTTATGGAGCTGTTCGTGTGCAGGCTATTTTAATGGAACAGTACTTTCCCCCGCTGATCAAACTGGCCAGGCTTGGTGCAGCACGGGAACCTATTGGGGCTATAGTTTGTACAAGTGGACATGTACACAAGTTCAGTAATCACATCAAAAAGACTTATCGGGCGCACCCGACCGCTGCTTTCAGCCGTCGGGCCGGGCTCTACGCGCTACGCTTCCCGAGCCTGTAGTCTCGGCCATCCGGTGACGATCCCTTGCGCAAGAGAGAAGCGCGAAGTGCCGGAGCACCTCGCGCCCGAATCTGTGGACGTGTTAACACGTCCACATAGTCTGTCAGATTTAATACCGGACCCGAAATGTAGGGGAGTCTTCAGGCCGCGTCTTGCGGCGATCGTAGAGGCGCGTAGTCGAGACATTCGCGTGGCCCAGCCACTCTTGAACCTTCGCAATGTCAGCCTCATGGGACAGGGCATTCGTCGCGGCTGTGGCCCGCATCGAGTGCACACACAGGCCGTTCACCTCGCCGCTCAAGCCCGTTGAGAGGCCGTATTTTCTAACTATGTTGCGATAGATCGAATTCGGGTTAAGGTGCTTTTCCAGCTCTCCTGTTTTGTTGTTCCTCACTGGCCGGAAAAGCGGACCATCCAGATCCTCAGCATGGCCGGCCAGGAGCAGGTAGCTTTCAATCAGCCGCTGCGCTTGCGGATGCAGCGGGATATACCTGATCTTGTCTCTCTTGCCCTTTACCCGAAGATGTTTCACGCCTTCCCGGCTTTGAACATCCTTCACCCGCAACCCGCACAGCTCCTCACGGCGCATGCCGTGATAGAGCAGTGCCGCCACAATCGCCCGGTCGCGCACGCCCTTGAGCGTGTCCTCGGGCGGCGCTTCCAGCAGACGCCGCGCCTGATCGTCGGAAAGGGCAGGTGTGCTGCCTTCGTTGCCGTTGGCCATTGGGCGCTTCACGCCGTCTACCGGGTTGCCGGCGACGGCGTTACGCTCACACAGGTATTCATAGAGAGAGGACAACGCCGACAGCTTGCGCCGGATCGTCGTGGGTGACAGCTCGCGGGCTTCAAGCGTTTCACGCCACGCGATGACATGCGCTCGCGTGACCGTCCGAAAATCTTCCGGCTTTTTTAGCCCAAGGAATTCTGAAAACTCCATCACGTCACATTTATACGCTCGCCGCGTCTTGTCGTTCGTGATGTTCGCCAGCCACTCCAGCTCGGCTGGCACGTCGGCCAGTTTTGAAAATTGAGCCGTCGAGAGACTTCTTTCCTTGGCAACAACCAGATCTTTCACGCGCACCCCCTACCGTCCATCTTAGACATGATAATGTATTTTATCATGTCTAGTAAATCGAGAAAAAACAGGCTGTTAAGCGTTTCGCTTATTTCGTTTGTTGCGCTTGCTTCGTTTGAATGTTATACTGGTCTTAAAGCAAAGGAGCAAAACCCATGGCAACCATGACAGCTAAGACACGAGAACCCATAGTCCCAACAGCGCAGGACGCCGTCATCGCTCGTGAAGCAAGCCGTGCGCT
>SXPO01000242.1 GCA_005793285.1 Nitrospiraceae bacterium | reverse complement strand
CTCCTACTATCAGACCTTTGCCTCAGCCGATTATCGTCTCGCGCACGCCTTGGCGGCTGATTATTATGAGCAAGTCATATCACGCTCGTCCAGCGAGTCTCGCCTCACGATACTGGAACTCGGTCCCGGCAACGGCAATCTGGCCGCCTGCTTTCTCAGCCATCTCAAGGCGCTCGACCAGAAAGGCACAGTCTATCCTCGTGTTCGCTATATGTTGGTCGATTGGGAACAGCCGGTATTAGACGGAGCTCTGACCCACCCCGATCTCGCGGCGCATCGGGATCGTGTCGAGATCCATTGCGGCTCGATCGAGCATTTGGCCGGCGTGGCGGATGGAACCGTCGATCGCGTCATCTGCAACGAACTGTGGAACGAGCTGCCGACCAAGCTGATGGCGAAGAACGCCGGTGAGATCGAAGAAGAATATATCCGCCCCAATCTCAGTGAATCGCTGCACGCCAGGATTCAGGACTGGTCCAGCTTCGTAAGGGCGTTTGAGGCCATGGACCTCGATCGATTGAAGACCTTCCCTCCGTTCCTCGACGATTTAGTTTGGGAAAAAGAGTATCGAAAGGTGGAATGGAAGGATGTGCCGTTCCGGAAGACCATCACGGAGTTTCTCAAGGTGATGGATGAGCAGGTGCTGGCGCCCGTTCATCTGGGCGCGTTCGCAACGCTGAAAGAGGTCAAGCGGCTCTTGGCGCCGCAGGCGGTTGGATTCAGTGCCTTCGACGCCGGCACCGGAGACATGAAAGTCTTGAATGATCCCGAAAAGCCGTGCTATGGCCAATTCGGAGGCCAATACAGTTTCATGCTCAACTTTGCCTTGATCGAACATGTGGCGAAGCATCTGGGGATGGAACGGGTTGCCCTTGAGCCGCAGCGCGAATTTGTCGGCCGGTCGCTGAATACCAACGTCATCACGCTCATGGATTTGCTGGCCACCCATCCGTCCGCCGGCCCGAACCTCCGGCCATGGGAGCAGGACCGGCTTGTGCTCAAGACGATCAAGGCTTTGAACGAAACCTACGAAAGCCCCTACAGCCATGCGCTGGCGTATCCGCTGGGGCGAGACGTGCCGCCGGAAGAGCGCGATACGTTGAAGGGGATGCTTCTCTCGCTGAAGCGACAGGGAGTGCCCGATACCATCGCCTATCTGACGGAAGAAGAACTCACCCGCGCCGCGAAGGATCTGGAAGCAGTCGGTTACGATCCCGATACCCTCGGCATTGCCTTGACCGCGCCTCCGAGCCCGATCGAGTACTGCCACTTCTTCTGCCGGTAAGACAGGGGAGAGAATGCGGTGGGGCCAAGCCATTTTCTCCGGCAGTTCCGTTTCTTTCTGCAGACTTTCCACCGGTCATCCGTGACTCATCAACTCCAGCCTTCTCTCACGCAATGCGGAACTACGAGTACGATGCGTCCCAGAGCTTGTTCATAAACTCGTGGATGGGGAGGATCGTGACTTCGCCGACTTGTCGTCGCCGGGCTTCCAGGCACACACAGAGATATCGTTTGAGTTTTCGCTCTTCCGCCAGTGCCTTCAACGATTTCAGGTCATGAGGGCCGACGTGTTCACTCGCCTTGAGTGCAATGGCCGTATGATCACCCAAGATAAAATCTACCTCGAAGCCGGCTTTGATTTCCAAAAGGCGAGCGACTCTCCCGACATATAATCCACGTAACTCTTGAGTTCGTGAAAGAGATAGGTTTCCACCGCGTGCCCGTACTCCGGCGTGCCTCGACGGTATTGCCGTTCCTACAGGGCGGCCACGACGCCGATATCGAAAAAATAATATTTCGAGGAGGCTAATGGTTTGCACTGTCTGGTTTCGCGCCAGGCCGGCAGTTCATGGACAATGAGCGTGTCTTTGAAGCTTTCAAAGTACTCGTAGACAGTGGTGCGTGGGACTTGGGCGTCGGCGCTCACATTGGTGAAATTGACGGTGGTGGCATTGCAGTAGGCCGCTACCTTCAGGAATCAGCTGAAGGCCGACACATTCCTCGTGGCTCCCTCCGCCACGATTTCCTGCTGGAGATAGGAACCGGTGTAGGCGTCAAGATCGGCGCGGGGATTGTCCGAGAAATAGACGGAAGGCAATCCTCCGCGAGTAATAAATGTATTGAGGTCGAAGTGTTCCCCCAATTCTCTCTGTGTCAGGGGGTGCAGGTATTTCGTCCTCGCCCCCCCCAAGAGATTGACCCCGCCCCGTCGAAGCGTGCGGGCACTTGAGCCGGTGAGCAGGAAGCGAATCCCTCGTTGCTCGATGAGACGGTGCACTTCGTTCAATAGTCCCGGGAGCCGCTGGATTTTGTCGATGATCACCAGCGTATCCTTGGCAGTGAGTTCTTCGGCCAATCGCTGTGGCCGTTGGCTGAATGCTAGGTAGATGGATGTATCCAGGAGGTCGTAGACGCGGGCGCCTCGGAAGCTCTGTGCGATGAGGAAGCTCTTTCCGGTTTGGCGGGGTCCCAGGAGGAGGTAGGACTTTTGTTCCAAGAGGCCTGCGAGAGACAGCAGGCGAGCGATAGTCGGCGGCGAACTCGTAGGGCATGGTAACAGGTGACGACTCAGGCGACACTGGATATGTGGTCGCTTCTCATCGCGATATGGATCTTATCTGCCGACTCCTGCGCCACTGGGCCAATCGTCACGCTATTTGCCAAGAGTTGAATGCACACGTAGGTTTCTAGAATGGCGGCCAGCCTTGGTTGGCGCGCTGCTCATTGACTCGCAAGGAATCCGTTCATATACTCCACCGAGCTGGAGGCGATCGCGATGAAAATCCTGATGGGCTTGCTCGTCGTGGTCGTCTTGATCGTGGGCCTCGTGCTCTCGCTTCCCTTTCTGATCGACCTCAATAAGTACCAAGATCAATACAAGCCGCTTCTCGAAGAGGCGCTGAACCGCAAGGTGCAGCTCCAGGACATCCGTTTGACGATCTGGCCCAGGATCGGCGCCAGGGTGGCCGGGTTTGCCGTGCTGGATGATCCGGCTTTTGGGTCGGGTCCCTTCGCATCGCTTGCCTCGTTGGATGTCGGGGTGAAGCTGATGCCGCTGCTCAGCGGCAAGGTCGAGGTGGAAGAAATCACCCTGCGCGATCTCGTCATTACGGTGATTAAAAACAAGAACGGAGTTCTGAACGTTTCGACGATTGGGCGTAAAGGTGTACCGGTACCCGAGACGCTCTCGCGCGCTCTGATTCCATCGACGGAGGGTCCGCTCAAAATCCTGGCGCTGTTGGCCGTGGACCGAGTGTCCATCGATGGCGGGAAATTGACGTTCCGTGATTTGTCTGCCGCCAAACCGACCGAATATGTGTTGCAAGATATGGAGCTACTCCTGCGGGACGTTCGGCTCGGTCAAACTCCCAACGTACGCTTTTGGTCGCTTGTTCAGCCGTTCAACATACCGGTCAAACTCGACGGGACCTTCGGTCCGCTCAAAGAGACGATGGATATCGAAGCGGTCAATTTTCAGTGTGCGGCGGGAAAGACAGATTTTACCATCATGGGGAAAACTACCGGTCATGACGTGACGATCAACATTGGCTCGCCGGTGATCAATACTGCGAACCTTCCAGTTGCCCTCCCGTTGAAAAAGCCGGTCGAGATCAAGAATTTTCAGCTCGCCGTGGAAGTGAAGGGGCAAGAGGCCAGACTGAATTCCCTGTCGTTTCAACTGTTCGACGGCCAGGTGAAAGGGCAGGGAAAGTTGATGGCCGGGTCCGATGCCCCGCCGTTCAACGGCGGCGTATCGGTTCAAGGGGTACAACTCGGTCCGGCGCTGGATGCCGTTGCGGAGACACCGGTCTCCATCAGCGGAACGGCCGGCGCGGATCTGACGCTGAAAGGCCGCGGGTTCTCCATGCCGGACTTGACCAAGGCTCTGGAAGGAACCGGTCACATGGCGGTGAAGGATGGGAAGATCGAAGGGGGCAATCTTTTGCAAGAAGCGATGTCTATTCTAAAAGTCGCCGGGATCACCCTGGACAATCCCAAGGCCACGGCGTTTTCGACGATCGAGACGGATCTCGTGATCAAACAAGGAATCGTCAACGTGCAGCGCCTTTTGATAGACAGTCATGATTTTCAAGCGACGGGAGGCGGCACGATTGGTTTTGACCAGAAGCTGAATCTGGGTGTGACGCTGACTCTTTCGCAGGGGCTCAGTCAAAAGATCGCCGGTGCGTCGCCGGTTGCCAAGCTAGCGCTCAAGGAAGGCCGGTTAATCCTCCCGCTGACCATCGGGGGGACGATCCAAGCACCGTCCTATGGGTTGGACATGAAAGGCCTGATGGGAGTCGTGCAAGAGCAGGTGAAAAAGAAAGCGGAAGAAGCCATCAGTGGATTGCTCAAAGGCACAATCAAACCGCAAGACTTGAAACAGCAAGGGCGCGATCTTCTCAAGGGATTGTTGGGGCGGTAGAAAGGCCGCGTGGAAAGCAGCTATGGAAGCATTGACCCAATATGCCGTGCAATACGGCCTGCAAGCGCTGGTGGGAATCGGCATTTTCATCGCAGGTGTCATGGCGTCCCGCTGGGCCGGAACATTTACGCAACGGTCGCTCGAACGGTATACGCTCGATCCGCCGGTGCGGATGCTCATCGTCCGTGTCGTCAAAATCCTGGTGCTGCTCTTCACCGCCATGATCGCCCTCCAGGCCGTCGGCATACCCATCGCGCCGTTGGTGGCTGGCATCAGTGTCGCCGGCGTCGGCATCGGCCTTGCGCTCCAGGGGGTCCTGAGCAATGTCATGGCCGGGCTCTCGATCATTTTCACAAAGCCGTACAAAGTCGGAGAACACATCTCCTTGCTGGGCGTCCATGGCGATGTCGTAATGGTCGACATTTTTTCCACGACATTGGTGCACCCGGATCAGTCGCGGGTTATCATCCCTAATCGGAAGATCGTCGGGGAAATTTTGCATAACTTCGGGACCATCAGGCAACTTCATCTCACCGTCGACGTTGCATACAAGACCGATGTCGATCGCGCGCTGGCGATCGTGCGGGACGTGGTTGCCACGCACCCACAGGTGCTCAAAGATCCGGCTCCTTCCGTCGGCATCAGCCGCCTTGGACATCCGGCCGTGACCATCGCCGTCGAACCCTGGACGCTGGTCGCTCGCTTCAATGTCACACAGGGCGACCTGAACAAGGCAATCCTCGAACGGTTGCGCGACGCGCAAATCGAGTTTCCTCCTCCGTCCCCGTCTCTGCCGAGGTGAACGCGCCGGCTCCTGCGTCTGTCCCTGTGTCCCTTCTGATCGCGTGATTTCTCATAGAGGAAAGAGGTAAGCTACCGTGCACCATCTGTGCGCCGTTTTTTGCCTGGGCAGGATCTCCCCGGCGCGCATTGAATAAGGTTCTAACGGAGTATTTGCTGTGCCTGGTATTTGCGACCCCTTGCTTGCCCTTTCGTCGATGCTGCTTGGCGGCGCGGCTGCCTATGTCATTCTCAGCATCGCTGAACGGATGCGCGTGGCCGATCAAGGGGACCTCAAGTGGCGATGGCTGTCTATCGGCGGGGTTGCCGCTGGTCTTGAAATATGGGCGCTCCACTATATCGGCAACCTGGCATTCTGCCCGTCGGCTTCGGGCGCTGAGGACGTCACGCTCACTATGTTGTCCATTATTTTTGCGGGGGCGGCAGGCGCTGTGGCGGTGTATCTGATCGGCAGCCCTGGCCAGAGCCAAACACAACTGGTCTTTGGCGGTCTGGTGGTGGGTGTCTGCCTCAGTCTGACCCATTTCACCAGCGTTACGTCGATACACCAGTCGCTCAGTCTCCAATCTCGCGCTCTTCCATTCGCGCTCTCGATTGGGGTGATTGTGGGACTGGGGATCGTGGTGGTCTTGCTCGGAGCCTGGAACATCTCGTACGGAGGCTGGAGGGTCACGGAAAAGGCCAGTGCGATGGGACTGGCCCTTTCCGGCGCCCACTTCGCCGGGATGATCCCGGCGTACGGATCGATGGGCGTCACGATCAATGCGCCGTCGCCGGGGATCGAAGTTGATCTGCTCGCTATTGTCGCGGTGGCACTCGCAACCCTCTTGGCCATTATTGACCGGCACATGACCACGGCCTCAGGTTTGGCTCGCAATGCACATGCGCTCATGATCGAGGCCATCGAAAGCGTTCCGCAATGGTTTTCGCTCTTCGACGCGGACGACCGTCTGGTGATCTGCAACCGCAAGTATCGCGAAGTGGTATCCGGACCTGGTTTCCAAGTGCGCACCGGCGACTTGTTCGAATCGATTATTCGCCGTATGGCGGAGCGAGGCGAGATCCCCGCAGCGATCGGGGACATTGATTCCTGGGTGCAGATGCGCCTCGATATGCATCGCAATCCCCAAGCGCCGTATATTCAACACCGTTTCAACGGCGAGTGGATCCAGATGAATGAGCGGAGGACCAAAGATGGCGGGATTGTCGCCATTGCCACGGACATTACGGCCCTGAAAAATGCCGAACAGGCGGCCGAGGATGCCAAGACGCGGCTGGCTGATTCGTTGGCGTTGGTTGAAGCCGCGAAGGCCCGTATGCAGGAGGAACTGAATGTCGGCCGGGACATTCAGAGGAGTATGTTGCCGAACGTGTTCCCGGCCTTTCCGGATCGGAAGGAGCTGGAACTGTATGCCATGCTCGAACCGGCCATGGAGGTCGGGGGCGACCTCTATGATTTCTTTCTGCTCGACGACCATCGGCTGTGTTTTGTGATCGGCGATGTGTCGGGCAACGGGGTCCCTGCTGCGCTGTTCATGGCCATGACCAAAATCATGGTGAAGACCAGGGCGATGTCGGATCCCTCGCCAGCCAGTATCGTCACCCACGTAAACGATGCGCTCAGCGCGGACAACGAGAGCTGTATGTTTGTCACACTGTATCTGGGGATTTTGAATCTCCACGACGGCACGCTTCTCACGACGAACGCGGGCCACAACCATCCCCTGTTGAAGCGGCAGGATGGGCGGTTCGAGTGGCTGACGGCCCAAGACGGACCCCTTGTCGGTCCCATGCCGGGTATTGCCTTCAAGGAGAGCACGATCCAATTGGCCCCGGGGGATGAGCTTTTTTTCTACACCGATGGAGTCACCGAAGCCGATAATGTCCGACGCGAACTGTTCGGCAACGACCGGTTGAAAACGGTCCTTGACCAACACCAGGCTGGCTCGGTGGTCGATCGCATCGGTGCGGTCATGAACGCGGTCAAGACCTTTGCCGCCGACGCTCCGCAGGCGGATGATATCACCATGTTGGGGCTCCGGTATTACGGTGTCGCCCTGTCCGACGCGGCAGTTGGAGTCTTTCGTCAAACGATGCCCAATCAGTTGACGGCCATTCCCGTTCTACAGGAGGCGTTTGAGCTGTATGTGGCGCAATGGGCAGGGGCCAAGCCGCTGATCCCCACGCTCAACATGGCGCTGGATGATCTGCTCAACAATGTTGTGCAGTATGCCTTCCCCAATGATCCGACAGAGCACCACATTGAGGTGCAAGGCGACGTGCGTGATGGGTACGTCATCCTGACCATTACGGATGACGGCATTCCGTTCAACCCTTTGACGGTGGCGGCGCCGGATTTGTCGCTGCTGCTGCATGAGCGTGAGATCGGCGGCTTGGGGATTCACTTGGTGCGTTCCATGTTTAACGAGGTGTCGTACCGTCGCGCCGTGGGGCACAATGTCCTCACGGTGAAAAAGAGGCTGGTCAGCTGATGCGACAGCTCCCATCAGGCGAACCGGCAGGATCGGGATCAGAGTGTGCGAAGCCGGGTGGCTCCGGTAATGATTACACCAAGACTGGAGGAGAGGGGAGATGACTGTTGTATCGTATCAGAGCGGGTCCGTCATGGTGGTCGCTCCGCAGGGCCGGTTTGACACAAACGGTGGGTCTGAGGTCGAGCGTGTCCTGACCGATCACATGGAGTGTGGGGCAAGGCAGATTGTGCTTGATCTCTCTCGGATTGAGTATATTTCCTCTATTGGGCTGCGGGTGATCTTGAAAACGGCGATGGCGATGATCAAGAAAGGCGGGAGAGTGGTGCTCTGTGGGGGGAATGATCATGTCCGTACGGTGTTTCAATTGAGTGGGGTGATGATTATGAGCTTCCATGTCGCCACGCTTGAAGAAGCCATCTTGAAGGTACAAGAGGCGTGCTAATGCTCGATGCGATGCTGTGGGGAACCGGTATCTACTTTTTGGGATTTAGATTACTGTAGGTTAGGGAATGCAAGCGGGAACCCGCAGTTGATATTTTGGAGGATCTATGCCATAGCTGCGATAAGGTGGTTGCTGCTGTCTCCTCGCTGATTTGTCTCACAGCTTAGGCAGAAGAGCAATTTTCAATAAGGAAAGGAGCGCAACAATGGATCACGGAACCCGACACGTATTAACGGTGACTTCTCGTGAAAACGCAGGGATCACCCTTGTCAAGATGCAGGGCAGTCTCTCCGCCACCACAGCCGAACAGGGCAACCAGGAAATGAACAAGATTCTGGACCGGGGGGCGAAAAAGATCGTCATCAACTTGGCGGATGTCGATTAT
>SXPO01000241.1 GCA_005793285.1 Nitrospiraceae bacterium | reverse complement strand
GGCCCGTTCAAGGTTGCGGATATCGTTGAGCGCGTCGAAGATGCGGAAGACGTCGATGCCATTGGCGGAGGACCGTTCGATGAACCGCTCCAGCACATCGTCGGCATAGTGCCGGTAGCCGACCAGGTTTTGCCCGCGGAGCAGCATTTGGAGCTTGGTGTTGGGCATGGCGGCGCGTAATGCGCGGAGCCGTTCCCAGGGATCTTCTTTGAGGAACCGCAGACAGGTATCGAAGGTGGCGCCGCCCCAGACTTCCAGCGACCAATAGCCGACTGCGTCGAGTTTCATGGCGATCGGCAGCATGTCTTCCGTCCGCATGCGCGTGGCCAGGAGCGACTGGTGGCCGTCGCGCAAGGCGACCTCGGTAAGCAGGAGGGGCTTGCCGGGCGCCGGTTGGATGGTCAGCTCAGGGCTGACCTTGGCGCGGGCCTTCGATGGCCGGGCTGCTGGTCCGGCTGTCCGCTTCTTGGGAGCCTGTTTTTTTGAGGGTCGTCTTGTCGCCATGATGTCCTGGTCTTCTCGTTATCCTGTCATCGGGGTTGATAGACGGCTGTAGGGCTACAGCCCTTCGTAGGCGGCGATGGCGGCGGAGAGCGCCAGCACCAGATCCTCTGGTTGCTCGAATTCATGATAGTTGAAGAGAGCCGGATGCGTTTCCAGGTAGGAGGTGTCGAACCGTCCTGCCATGAAGTCCTCTTCCTGCATGATCTCCTTCATGAAGGGGATCGTCGTCTTGACTCCGCGCAAAACATATTCTTCCAGTGAGCGTCTCATGCGGCTGACGGTTTCTTCCCAGGTGCGGCCGCGCACGGTGAGTTTGGCCAAGAGGGCGTCGTAGTAGGGCGGCACCGTATAGTCTTTGTAGACCGCGCCGTCGATGCGCACCCCGATTCCGCCCGGTGAGAGGTACGCGGTAACCGTGCCGGCGCAGGGGCGGAAGTTATTCTTGGGGTCCTCGGCGTTGATGCGGCATTGGATGGAATGGCCTTGGAGCGTGACTTGCTGCTGCGTAATGTCGAGCGGTTTGCCGGCGGCAATGGCGATCTGATTGCGCACGATGTCGATGGCCGTGATCTGTTCCGTGACGGTGTGTTCGACCTGGAGGCGCGGGTTCATTTCGATGAAGTAGTAGCGTCCGTCCTGATCGAGGAGGAACTCGACGGTGCCGGCATTGTCGTAATCGACCGCTTTGGCGATGGTGATAGCCGCGTCACCCATTTCGGCGCGCAGTTGCGGCGTCAGAATCAGTGAGGGGGCGATTTCGATGAGCTTTTGGTGCCGGCGCTGGATCGAGCAATCCCGCTCACCTAGGTGGATGATATTGCCATGCCGGTCGGCCAGAATCTGGAATTCGATGTGATGAGGCCGCTCGATATATTTTTCAAGAAAGATGCTGCCATCGCCGAAGGAGGCGTGAGCCTCCCGTGAGGCGACCGCCATATTCTCGAGAAGTTCAGCATCGGACCGCACGACCCGCAGGCCGCGGCCTCCCCCGCCTGCGCTGGCTTTGATCATGACAGGGTAGCCGGTTTTTTTCGCAAAGGCCAAGGCTTCGTTGGCGTCGGTGACGTCGCCCTCTGTGCCTGGGACGATTGGGACTCTAACCCGCTTGGCTAGCTCGCGCGCTTTAACTTTGCTGCCCATCAAATCGATAGCATGGGGCGAGGGGCCGATGAAGGTTACGCCGGAGGTCTCGCAGAGTTGTGCGAATTGGGTATTTTCCGAGAGAAATCCATAGCCTGGATGGATGGCATCGGCGCCGATCCGTAGGGCCAGGTCGACGATCTGTTTGCTGTCCAGGAAGCCTTTGACCGGTCCGGGCCCGACCATATAGGCTTCGTCCGCTTTTTTGACGTAGATGCCGGTCGAATCGGCTTCGGAGTAGATGGCAGCGGTGGCGATATTCAATTCACGGCAGGCGCGGATAATCCGCATGGCGATTTCGCCGCGATTAGCCACCAGAATTTTCTTGAACATGCCGGTCCTTATTCCTCGGATCGCTGCTAATTTTTGCGAGTGTTCTCAGCTGAAAATGAGGACGTAAACTAGCATAGAATTAAGAGTCTTGTCGAGGGAGTGAGGATGGGAATGGGGCTGATTGGGGAGGCCAGAGGCGCGGCACTGTGCCGCGCCTCTGGCGGAGATTATCCGATTCCGTTACTTGGCTTGGACGAGGAATCCTTTTGAACGGGCATTGCCGCCGCCGGCGACCACATCGATGAACGACATGCCTGCTCGGACCTCAGGAACCGTCGCTTCGATGGTGCTATCGTTGACGAAGGTGTAGTCGATTTTGGCTGGCCCAGCCGCGCTAAAGGCCACCCCGTGGAAACATTCCTTAGCCCCGAAATTTTCGCCTTTGATGGTCACCTTCTGTCCAGGCTTGGCTTCGTCCGGCTCGACCCTGAAGATCTTGGGCCGTTTACTCCGATCGCAGACCGGGTCCCGCTCGACTTTCGCCGTATCAGACCCCTTGATGGATTCAGTTCCGTAGAGGGTGAAGCCTGCGCCATCTACCATCGCGCCTGGTTCCTCCGCAGAGACGAGGGGGAGGGCTAACGTGATGGATCCGATGAGGCCTAGGAGCATGAACCACAATGATTGCCGTATCTGCATAGGTACCTCCTTGAAGAGCAACGACATCTGACTCTTTCTCGTTGATGGGGACGTAGGTGTCGGCCATGAGTTGTTGCCCTGCCTGGGACAGGGCAAACTGAATGAAGGCATCAGCCAGGGGATGGGGCTCTTTTTTGGACAGGAGGAGGACCGGGCGCTTGAGCGGATAGCGACCGTCCTTGACGGTGGGGCCTTCCGGCTCGACCTTGTCGATGGATAGGAGTTTGACCGCGACGCCGCTCGCGACAACGGACAAGCCCTGACTGAGAGACAGGTAGGCGACCGCAGCCAGGGGAGGCAGGGTTCCCACGACAGTCTTGATGACCTGTTCATCTGGGCCGATCACCTTCGCGCTGTTGGTTATCTTGCCGGTAATGCCCAGCTGCGATTCAAAGGCCTCGCGGACGTTTTGGTTGCGAGGCCGGTCGATGACTAATATTTTCGTATCAAGCCCGCCGAGTTCTGACCATAGCGTGATTTTGCCGGAGAAAATGTCGGCAGCCTGTTGTTTCGTCAGCTCTTTTGTGAGATTGGAGAGATGCACGAGAATGCCGATGCCATCCCACGCGATGGGCGTTGCCGCGAGATCCTGGGCTGCCGTTCCCGTGACGGCAATGTGGGCCTGGCCAGACTTGACCATCTCAACCGGACGCGAATTGCCGTCCCAGACCACATCGAGATAGGCGCGAGGGTTGGCCTTTTCAAAGGCGCGGGCGAGGGGTTCGATGGTCGTCAGTTCCGGTCCGTTGCCGGCGATGATGAGGTTCCCGGCGAATTCTGCCAGGACGAAAGGGGCCATGCCCCAGCTAAAGAGAAGGCTGAGGCCTAGCGCGAGGGCGAGTCTCGCGATCATGGGTGCTCCATAGGGTTGGGGTGGATATTGGGAAGGGGTGGCTGTGCGAGGGCCTGCCATTCCACGGTCTAGCTCAGTGCTCCGTGACGCCGCCGGTGGAAGCGTCTGGCGGTGCGGCAGTCTCGGGGGCGGCACGTTTGCCGGTCAACGGCGGAAGTTTGGCAAATTTGTCCATTCGCTCGTCCAGCATGTTGTAGGCTTTTTGTTCAGCAAAGCCGGTTTTGTGGGTGCCTTTGACTAAGGTCGTGCTGGCGGACATGAGCCGCGTGGCCTCCTGGGCGCTGCAATGAGGGCAGACGGTGTCTTCAACTCTGGCATGGACTGATTGGGTAGCGTCGAACTGCTTCTCGCATTTTCCACAACGATATTCGTAGATCGGCATGATTGATATCCTTGACGCGGGATAAAAGCCGGACAAAGAGAGGCAGTGCTCTTGACCAGCCGTTGAGCTTTGCCTTATTGTACACATCTTGTAGACATGACTTCTAGTGGCTGAAGAGGAGGGTTTTGATGCCCCTGTTGATTCGGAAGTACAAAAGTGTCAGTGGAATGATGCAGGAAGAGCGGATTGACGATGAAGATCGGATCGCGCGCTATATGAAGCTCTTCGACAAGGACGATATCAAGAAGCTCGAGACCGGAGTGAAGGTCTTTATTGAGAAGGACGAGTGGCAATTCCTGCCGTAAGCTGTCTCAAGCATTGACGAGACATCCTCGTAGATTGCATCGGAATCTGATCTTGGCCGCGAATGCGGTCAAGCCCTGAAGGGTAAAAATGGGGCTCGGCCCCATTTGGTCTGAAAGGCGTGGTTGCTATGACCTATTGGATTCACATCGCGCGGTCGATCGATCGAGTCACGCTCCATAAGGATCGTTGCGGGGAGGTGCCGTCGTCGACGATCGGATCTTCCAGCGATTTCTGGGAGGGCGGATGGTTCGACTATCCGGATAAGGAGCGAGCCGTAGCCGCGATGGAGCAGGCAGGGACGTCGGATCAGCGGCGCTGCGTTCTGTGCAAGGCGTAACAGGATGCTGGAACAGTCCTCCAGCATCGTTTTCGTCTCGAATGTATCCTCAAGGTAGTCTTGAGGCTACCCTCCGGTGCGCGTATCGGCTGCGGCCTAGCGCATGATCAATTCGCAGCAATCCATCAGTCATCACTGTTGACCCATCGCACAATCTGATGCCACGATTCGCCCTCCTCCTGACAACGCTCATCTGGGGCGCGACGTTTCCTGCGACGAAAGTCGCGTTAGAACAAATCCCCCCGCTCTCGTTTCTCTTCCTTCGCTTTCTCCTGGGCACCATCCTGGTTGGGGTCGTGTTTCTGCTGTGGCGGCGCCGGTTGCACCGCGAGTCGGCTGTTTTGCGGGCTGGCGCGATTGCCACCTGCTGGCTCTTTTTCGGCTACGTCCTTCAAACGGTCGGACTGCACTACACGACCGCCTCGAACTCCGCGTTCATCACAGCGCTCTATGTCATCATCGTGCCATTAGTCCTGCGCCGATTCGATCGGCGCGTGTGGGTGGCCACCGGGATTGCGACGGCGGGGCTCTGGCTGTTGGTGAATCCCAGCGCATCTGGGAACCTCGGCGATCTGTTGACGCTCGGCTGTGCGCTGGCGTTTGCCGGGCATATCGCCTGTCTCGAACGGTTTACCCGCGAAGTTGATGCTCCGTCCCTGTTTGCCTGGCAGATGATGGCGATGGTGGTGTTGCTGTTGCCTATCCTGCTAATTGAACGAGCGCCGGTCGAGGCCTTTGCCCCGACGTCGATGCTGCTCATCGGGCTTGGGATTACCGGAGGCCTTGCGACCGGAGCCTTTGCGGTTCAAATGTGGGCGCAGCGTATTTTACCCGCGCAGCAAGTCGCGTTGATCTTTGCCTCGGAGCCGGCCTATGCCGCTTGGCTGTCCTGGTACTTTCTGGGGGAAACCTTGGATCTGCAGGGCTGGGTTGGCAGCGCCCTGATTCTCGTCGCGGTCCTGGTGGGATCATGGGACAGCGGGTCCACGTCGTCTGAGCCGGCGGTCAGAGTGGTTGAGCCGGCATAATGCGGTAGAAGGAGCCAGATGGCGCAAAAATTCGCCAATGGTCGCTGGGTGCAAGAAGGGTTTCTGGATAATCGCGTCGAGGGTACGATCGTCGGGCGGATTGTCTTCGCGGTGATCGGTCCGGTCGATGTGTATCTACAGGGCAATTTCAAGACCGATATTGTTGGGCAGGTCATCCAGTTCCGGAATCCCCGGTTTGAGGATGAAGATCTTGCGGGTCAGATGATTGGTGACATGGAAAGTCCGCAGATCGGTTCGGTGAATTTGATCTCGTTCGATCCCCATCCGAACCTCATGCCCCATCCCTATATCGAATGGTTTTCGGCGAAGAAAAATCATTATCGGATCGAGCTCGAGCCTGCAGATGCCTGGATCGTCCCGGCTGCGGATATGGGGAAGATTGATCAGGTGAGTCGAACGATTCGTCAGACGCTTGCCAGGCGGAGTAATGAGCCGCCTACTCGAGAGCAGACGGAGTGGGTGTAGCGGAGGCGTTCGTGGTGGACCATGAACGCTGGTTCACACGTTATACCGCGATGGCGTCCTGCTTGCTTTTTCCTTCACGGACATAGCTCGGCACATCTTTGATATCCCAGACGAGCCCCACCATTTCCATCATTTTCAGGCAATAGTAGGTCATGTCGACTTCCCACCAGTAGAATCCTTGCCGGGTGGAGGCGGGATAGTAGTGATGGTTGTTGTGCCATCCTTCGCCCATCGTAATTAGCGCAAGAAAGAAGTTGTTGCGGCTGGTATCGCCTGTCTTGTAGCGCTGAGAGCCATAGACGTGAGACAGCGAATTGATGGTACAGGTTCCATGGACCAGGGCAACCGTCGATACGAAGAAGCCCCAAATCAACATTTGCGACCCGTTGGTGCCGAGATCAGGCGCATGGGTTTCCAGCAACATGCCCAGCCCGAACATTCCGAACCCGGCGATGGTGGGGACGAGGATGTCGAAACGGTCCAGAAAACGGAGTTCGGGGAACTTTGCGAAGTCCGCAATGTTCTTCAACCGGGGAGCAAAGTGCGTTTGCGACGTGAACCAGCCCATGTGGGACCAGAGAAAGCCTCCGTGCAGTGGAGAATGGACGTCATCGGGCGTATCCGATGCGATGTGGTGATGGCGATGGTGTCCAGCCCACCAGAGCGGACCACGTTGGGCACAGGAGCCTCCCAGGACTGCAAACGCAAATTGGCAGGCGCGGGACGTCTTGAAGGTCCGGTGCGAGAAGTAACGGTGGTACCAGCCGGTGATGGCGAACATTCTCACGAAATAAAAGGCTGTGGCGACGGCGACGGCAATCCAGCTCCATCCCACCCAGATAATCCCGAGACACATGACATGCACGGCGATCAAAGGAAAGCAGCGGATCCAGTCCATCTTGGGAGGACCCACGACCTTCATGGTATCAATCCCGGCCCAGGAGTCGAACCAGCGGAGAACCGTCAACCAAAGGACCTGGGCTTTGGTAGTCTGTGGGGCAGGTACTTGGGACATTCGCTTACCTCCAAGGTCAGAGAGCGGTGGTTCACCAGGGCGTGGTGCCAGGCTCTGGCGTTTCAGTTAGGCTGAGGGGTATTGCGGCGCTTGGGAAGTCGTGTGTCTGGTAGGCCGCAGATACTGGATCGTACAGACAATGCTCTGCCAACCCAGCGGTGCACTGCCTAGCCATTATACACGCAATCTTGCGAGAATTGAAACAGGGGGGCCTCGGCAGATGGGCCTTTCCTAATCTCCGGAGAGTTTTAGGGGTTCTTGCGATGGGAAGGGCCCATGCAGGAACGATTCGGCGACGCAGCTCCGGTCCATCCTGAATTGACACCCTCCTTCCCTGATCGCTAGAATCCCCCAATGATAAATGATCGTTTTCTTAAAGCGTGCCGGCGCGAGCCGGTTGATTGTACGCCGGTCTGGTTCATGCGCCAGGCTGGCCGGTATATGGCCGAATATCGGGCTCTTCGGGCGAAACATTCGATGCTAGAGTTGTGCAAGACGCCGGAATTGGCGGCGCAAGTGACGCTGCAGCCGATCGATCGTTTCCCGCTCGATGCCGCTAGTATTTTCGCCGACATTCTGTTGCCGCTTGAGCCGATGGGGCTCAACCTGGAATTCGCGGAGGGCCAGGGACCGGTCATCCATAATCCGGTGCGGGACCATGCGGCGGTCGAGCGACTTAGTGTCATCGATGGGGGCGAGCTCGACTATGTCGCCGAAGCCATCCGTCAGGCGCGACGCGCCCTGAACGGGCGGGTGCCGCTGATCGGATTTGCCGGGGCGCCGTTCACTCTCGCCAGCTATGCGATCGAGGGCGGAAGTTCGCGGAACTATCTTCTGACCAAACAGATGATGTATTGCGAGGCGAAGACCTGGCACCTGCTCATGGACAAGTTCGCGCGGGTCATCACCTGCTATCTCCGGCAGCAAATCAAGGCCGGCGCGCAGGCGATTCAGCTGTTCGACAGCTGGGTGGGCTGTCTCTCGGTCGGTGACTATGTCGAATATGTGCTACCGCATGTTCAATTGATTTTCGAAGGGCTGAAGCGGGAAGGCGTGCCGATGATTCATTTCGGCACAGGCACCTCGGCCATGCTGCGCCAGATGCGGCAGGCGGGCGGCGATGTCATCGG
>SXPO01000029.1 GCA_005793285.1 Nitrospiraceae bacterium | reverse complement strand
CATCGCTGATCACCGGAGTCAGTTGGTGTGTGAAGAGGTCGGTGAATTGTTCATGAAACACCGGCCCCAAGATGACGATCGGCGCGTTGATGCCCGCTTGCCGAAGCGTGATCCCTTCCTCGATCGAGACCACCGCCACGCGAGACACGCCCTGCCGAATCAGTGCTTTGGCGGTCTGCACCGCTCCGTGGCCATAGGCATTGGCCTTGATGACCGCCAGGACATCGCAGCCGGGCGAGAGGACTTTCCTGAATTGAGCTACATTATGAGCTAATGCAGAAAGATCAACGGAGACGCAGGTTGGAAGAAAGGTCGAAGTAGTCGGCACGCTGGGGGGGGACAGGGTGGAAGCCTGAGCCTCAGACTTCCATGATCTCCTGTTCCTTTTTCTTGATGATATCGTCGATCTTTTGCCCGTATTGTTCGGTGAGCTTTTGGGTCTCTTGTTCGGCTTTCCGCAGCTCGTCTTCGGTGAGCTTCGCATCTTTTTGAAGCTTTTTCAGCTCTTCATTGGCATCGCGGCGGAAGCCGCGAATCTGCACTTTTGTGTCTTCGCCGTGTTTCTTACAGATCTTGGTCAACTCTTTTCGGCGCTCTTCCGTGAGCGGCGGGAGGGGAACGCGAATCATTTTACCGTCGTTCGAAGGGTTCAATCCCAATCCTGAATTGGCCAGGGCCTTCTCGATTTCTTTGATCTGATTCGGCTCCCAGGGTTGGATCGTGATCAATCTTGCTTCCGGCGTAGAGATATTGGAGACCTGCTTCAGTGGCGTCATAGTGCCGTAATAGTCAACGCGCACTCCGTCCAGGAGCGCGACTGAAGCCCGGCCCGTGCGGAGACCGGCGAGGTCTCGCTTCAAATGCTCCACAGCCTGGTCCATATGGGTCGTGAGTTTTTGTTTGATTGGGGCGGCGTTGGACATGGCGACACTCCGTAATCGGGTCAGCGGTTGCCGGATGTGACCAGGGTCCCGATCGGTTCACCTGCGGCCACACGTTTGAAGTTGCCCTGTACTTTGAGGTTAAACACGATCAAGGGCAGATTGTTATCCATGCACAGGCTGATTGCCGTCGCATCCATCACTTTAAGGTTCTGATTCAGGATCGACATAAAGGGGATTTCTGAATACTTCTTTGCCCCGGGATGCGTCACGGGGTCGGCATCATAAATGCCGTCCACTTTGGTGCCTTTCATAATGACTTGCGCGCCGATTTCCATAGCGCGAAGCGCAGCGGCGGTGTCGGTTGAGAAATAGGGATTGCCGGTCCCTCCGGCGAAGATCACCACCCGGTTTTTTTCCAGATGACGGATCGCCCTCCGGCGGATATAGCCTTCCGCCAGTTGCCGCATCTCGATGGCGGATTGTACGCGGGTGATGACGCCGGCCTTCTCGAGCGCGTTTTGCAGCGCAAGGGCATTGAGAACCGTGGCAAGCATTCCCATATAATCGGCGGAGGCGCGCTCCATGCCGGACGCGCTGGCCGCGATGCCGCGAAAAATGTTTCCGCCTCCGATCACCACGGCGACTTGAGTGCCGAGTGCGGCAACGGAAGCGATCTCTTCTGCCAGGCCTTGGAGGATGGAGGGTTGAATGCCATAGCCCTGCTCACCGGCGAGCATCTCCCCACTGACTTTCAGCAGGAGGCGCCGGTATTTGGCAGAGGTCATACTTCGCCTAGCTGAAAGCGGGTGAATCGGCGGATGTTCATGTTTTCGCCGATCTTGGCTATTTTCTGGGCCAGGAGATCCTTGATGACCACGGACGGGTCCTTGATAAACGGTTGTTCCATCAGGCAGCTTTCCTGAAAGAACTTTTCAAGTTTCCCATCCACGATCTTCGGCCAGGCTGCAGGCGGCTTTCCCATCTCCCTGGCTTGTCCTTCGTAGATCACGCGTTCCTTGTCGATGAGGTCCTTGGGAATGTCTTCGCGCTTGACGTAGGTCGGCTTCGCCGCCGCCACTTGCAGCGCAAGATCATTGACGAACGCTTTGAATTCATCATTGCGGGCAACGAAATCCGTCTCGCAGTTGACCTCGATGAGGACGCCGATCTTCCCGCCCATATGGATATAAGCGTGAACCAGTCCCTGGTTCGTCTCACGTCCGGACTTCTTCGCGGCTGCCGCGAGCCCTTTTTGACGGAGATAGTCGATTGACTTCTCAATGTCATTGCCGTTTTCAACGAGCGCTTTCTGACAATCCAGAATGCCGGCGCCGGTTTTTTCTCGAAGCTCTTTGACTAGCTGACTTGATCCTGCCATGGTCCGTTATCCTTCATCCTTTGCAGTTCGACCGAGAGAGCACGGTACTGAACATATGAACTCGTGTTATGACGCCGGGACGTTTTCAAGGCGCGCAGCAGGCTTTTTGTCGCCGCCGGCTGGCGCAGTCTGGAACTCCGCTTCTTCACGCTGAGTCTTGAGGTGCGCCCCTTCGATGCACGCGTCTGCAATCTTGGACGTAATGAGCTTGATCGAACGGATTGCATCGTCGTTTCCAGGAATCGGGTGGGTGATGTAATCCGGGTCGCAATTGCTGTCCAAGATGGCGATGACGGGAATATCCAACCTGGTCGCCTCTTGCACGGCGATTTTTTCGATTCTGGTGTCGAGTACGAAGACGGCGCCCGGAAGGCCGCGCATGTTCTTGATGCCGGAGAGGTACTTTTGGAGTTTGGCGATGTCCTTCTGCATCAGGAGGATTTCTTTTTTCTTGAGGCCGTGCGCGCTGGGATTCTCCAGCGTCGCTTCCATTTTCTTCATTTTGTCGATGCTGCGGCGGATGGTCTGGAAATTCGTCAGCATGCCGCCGAGCCAGCGTTGGTTCACGAAGAACATATTTGCCCGCTTTGCTTCTTCTTCGAGGATTTCCGCCGCCTGACGCTTGGTGCCGATGAACAGGACGGAGTCGCCCCCTGCAACGATATCCCGGACGAAGGCATAGGCCTGTTCCATGCGCGCGAGCGTCTGTTGAAGATCAATGATATAGATGCCGTTCCGCTCGCCGAAGAGGAACCGCTTCATTTTTGGATTCCAGCGATTCGTTTGGTGCCCGAAGTGTACACCGGCTTCCAATAGTTCCTTGATTGCTACGACTCCCATGCCTTCACCTCCCTCCAAGGCTTGCAGCGCGCCCGTGACACGGACGAGGGGACCAGCCCCTTATTCTCAAGCCAAGCAGCGCGTCTTTGCGCCGATGTTGAATTTGAATATGTTCTGTCGATCCTAGATTAGACCGAGAGATCTTTGCCACCACTAAAGCCTCGGCACGCTATCATAGTCCCTGTGTGTTTTCAAGGCGCTGCCGGAGAATTCAGCTTAAGATCGATAGCTTGCGTTGATTCGGACGTAGTCGTATGAGAGGTCGGTCGTCCACATGTGTGCCTGCGTTCGACCAGCCCCAAGATCCACTGCAATCGTAAATTCTTTTTGTTTGAAGATCTGTGCGATCTTCTGTTCTGCCGCGAGCCCCACTCCCATTCCTCGCTTGACCATCACCACATCATCGAAGCGTACCGCTAGGTTATGAGGGTTGATGGGAACGTTGGATCGGCCGATGGCGCCCATGACTCGGCCCCAGTTGGCGTCTTCTCCAAACAGGGCAGTCTTGACAAGATTGGACGTAGCAATCGTGGCCGCCACACGTTTGGCTGCTGTCGCCGTTGCGGCTCCAGTCACGAGAACCTTCACGACCTTGGTCACGCCTTCACCGTCTCGGCAAATGGCGAGGGCCAGCTGTTCAGAGGCGTCGGTCAGGAGTTGGGTGAAGCGGCGATAGTGGGCGGTCCCTTGCCGGATCAGAGGATTCTTGGCCAGTCCGTTGGCCAGACAGAGGACGGTGTCGTTGGTGCTGGTGTCGCCGTCCACGGTAATGCAATTGAACGATTGGTCGACAGCAGACTTGAGCGCATGCTGGAGCGCCGCAGGCGCAATCGTGGCATCGGTGGTCAGATATGCCAGCATCGTTGCCATATTGGGATGGATCATTCCGGAACCTTTGGCCATGCCGCCTATAGTCACGACTTTGCCGCCGATCTTGCCTCGAACGACGACGGTCTTTGGACGGAGATCGGTGGTCAGAATAGCTTGGGCGGCCTGGGGCCCGCCTTGGCTGCTGAGTTGAGCCAGCAACGCTGGGACTCCCGCTTTGATTCGATCGATAGGCAGCACGCGACCGATGACGCCGGTTGATCCAACAAAGACCTGATGCGCTGGAATAGCAAGACTCTGCGCGATAGCCGAGGCCATGACCTGTGCCGCGGCCAGTCCGTCCGCGCCTGTGCAGGCATTCGCGTTTCCGCTATTCACAATGATGGCGCGGCCTTGCCGCCTCCGGAGATGCAGGCGATCGAGAATTACCGGAGCCGCGGCAACCCTGTTTTTTGTGAAGACCCCGGCAATCGGCCCGCTGACGGCTGATACGATAAGCGCCAGATCCAGGATTCCCGGCTTCTTGATCCCGCAATGGATGCCGGTTGCTTCAAAGCCTAAGGGGGCGGTCACACCGGAGGTCTGGTTTGTTTTCACGGTCAGTCGTTGGAAATGTGGGATGAAAAAGTCGATAGTTGTCAGTTGGTCATTACGGATAGCTGCTCGGCAGGGTAAGCCCGCTCTCTTCAGGGAGCCCCATCATCAGATTCATGGCTTGGATGGCCTGGCCAGCTGCACCTTTTACCAGATTGTCGACGGCGGCGACTGTCACTACCCATCCGGCCCGCGGATCGCTGTAGACCCCGACATCGCAAAAGTTTGAGCCTTTGATGTATCGGGGATTCGGGACGATATCCTCATAGAGCCGGACAAACCGCTCTCCCTTGTAAAACTCTCTATACAAGGACCGGAGGTCGGCGAGCGTCATGTCATGCAGCAGCTTGCAGTAGGCGGTACTGAGAATTCCGCGATTCATGGGCACCAAATGTGGTGTAAAGGTGACGGTGACAGCTCCGGCCTTTCCGCTCATGCCGGATAACTCTTGTTCAATTTCAGGAATATGCCGATGTTTGCCGATCTTGTACGGCTCCAGTGATTCATGGGCTTCCGGGAAGTGATAGGGGAGAGCAGGACTGCGTCCCGCGCCGGAGATGCCGGACTTGGCATCGATCACGATCAGATCCGGTTGCACCAGATTCTTAGCGATGAGGGGTGCCAACTGCAAGATTGCAGCAGT
>SXPO01000240.1 GCA_005793285.1 Nitrospiraceae bacterium | reverse complement strand
GCGAAACTCGGCAAGCTCTCCGTTCTGCAATTGCTCAGCCCCTTGTATCGCCGCCTGAAGATCCGTCTTTTCCGACTCCTCGATGAGGGGATACACCACATAGGCCTGCCTGCCGTTGCGCAATTCATCACGCAGAAGTTGATACGCCCGCCGCCGCTGCGATTGGTCGAAGAGAAGCGTGTGGACCGGTTTTCTCCCCGGTGGCAGCGCATCGATGACCGACACGTCCAGATCGCCGTAGACCGTCATCGCCAGCGTCCGTGGAATCGGTGTCGCCGTGAGCACCAGCATATCCGGCTTATACCCTTTGTCGATCAATGTTTTCCGCTGTAATACGCCGAACTTGTGTTGCTCGTCCACAACAGCCAATCCCAGATTCTTGAACGCCACTCCCTTTTGAATCAGCGCATGGGTGCCGATCGCTACCTGAATTTCTCCGGACGCAAGCTGTGAGATCTGCGCGGTCTTTACCGATGCCTTGTCTCCGCCTCGCATGAGAATTACCTTCAACCCCAAGGCCTCGAACACCCCGGACAGATTGCGATAGTGCTGCTCCGCCAGAATCTCCGTCGGCGCCATCAACGCCGCCTGATAGCCGGACCCGCAAGCCATGACCAGCGCATGGAGGGCGACGGCGGTCTTTCCCGATCCGACATCGCCTTGCACCAGACGATTCATCGGCCGCGGCGCCAGCATATCGTAAAATATTTCCCGAATCACCCGATCCTGCGCGGCCGTCAGGCGGAACGGCAGCAGCCGGCCCAACTTCTCCAGGAGCGGCGTACGCGGATCGAATGTCAGCTGTTTCGGCTCATTCTGCACCGACCGTTGCCTGGTCGCCAAGGCCGTCTGGAGAAGAAACAACTCTTCGAACGCCAACCGCCGATGCGCCGGCGTCTTGCCCTGCTCCAGCAGCGTGAGATCGGCACCGGCGTCAGGAAAATGCACGTCGCGCAGCGCCTCTTGAATCGGAATCAGCCGCTGGCGAGCCCGCAGTTGCACCGGAAGACAATCATGCAGTTCACACGCATGCTCCTCCAACAGATCCTTTTCCAGCACCCGCATTTGGCGGGACGTCCAGCCCTTCGTTTCGTGATAGACCGGCACGATCCGTCCCACATGCAGAGTCGATTCCGTATCCTCTCCAAGCACCTCGTACTGCGCGACCTCCATCCGCGGAACCATCCAACCCTGGCGCCCGGCGATGACACGCCCGCTCATCATGACGCGCGTTCCGATGGTCAGCACCTTTTCCAAATATGGCTGGTTGAAAAACACGGCCTGCATACGCCCCGTCTGATCCTCCACCCCCACATCCAGCACACTCAATCGTCGACTTCTTGTTCGCTTGGCCTCGCACTTTCCGACAGTTCCACAAATCGAAGTCGTCATGCCGGGGACAAGCTCGCCGAGCGGTGTCATCACCGACCGATCTTCGTACCGCCAGGGCAGGGTCCAGAGCGCATCTTCCACTGTGTCGATCTTCCACCGCTGCAACAGGCCGACACGCTTGGGTCCCACGCCCTTCGCAAAACGGATCGGAAGATTCCAAAGACCTGCCTGCTTCACACCGTTTAAACGAGACTCCGGCACGGCTCCCGGCATATCCGATTCCAGTGATTCCGGCAGCTCCCGCGCAACATGACGGAGCGCATTCACGATCACCACAGCGACTTGCAATCTACGGCGTTGCTCATGAGGCGGAAGCAACCGCTGAAAATCGACGAACAGATCCCGCAAGGAAACTAACCGCGCCTCGACGGTCTTGGGATACACCCGGTTGGCCAAGGCAGACAAGACCTGCTCCGCGACGAAGGAACCAAGATTCTTCACGGCGCCCAGATGCGCACATTCGTCTCGAGTCGCAAATTCAATAGGACGCGCAACGAGGTCCAACCAATCCTGAAACGCTCTTACAGAAGTCGACTTGGAGGGAGTCTGCATACCGAGCGAATCGTAGCACAGCACTCTCCACGGCTCAACGAC
This sequence comes from Nitrospiraceae bacterium, assembly GCA_005793285.1. Classification (GTDB taxonomy): domain Bacteria; phylum Nitrospirota; class Nitrospiria; order Nitrospirales; family Nitrospiraceae; genus Nitrospira_D. The sequence goes on along the minus strand of SXPO01000240.1, from coordinate 1,066 downwards.
GGCAGAATAGGCAGTGCGTGCGCCGGTTTCCCCGGAATACTTTGTCGGTTCTGCCTAGGGTGCTACACTCAGGCTCGAAACAACATGTATCGCCGAAACATTACACATATCCTGATACCCATGCCGCAGATCGTGTGCCACGCGATCCCGTGCTACGATCGTATCTGGCCGCCGTCACCGCCAAGGTCCAGCATATGGAATCCGTCGAATCTCGTATGACGGCACAAACGAGCGAACATTTTATGGTCAAATTCGACGGGGCCGAGGCTCACGGCATCTGGACCGCCTGGCTGGAGATGCTTGAGAACGCCTATCGAGAGATCGGGCAGAAGTTCGGACACTTCCCGTCAAAGTCCATCGTGGTCGTGCTCCACACGAGAGATTTGTTTCAAGGCGCGAACATCAGCGGCAAGAGCCATTCAAGCGACGTTGTTCGTCTCGTACGAACAATTCCATCATCAGTGGCTGGAAAGTTTCCAGCAAAAATGCTCCTGGATTTCCTCCGGCGAGGCACATCCCAATTCCAACCAGCCGGCAAGAGAAACTCCATATTCCGCGAGTATGCGTAGCCGGCGGTTTGCTATTGGGATGTCTATGAACCGAATGGGCCATTGCTGATTTTCCTTCCCTCGTCTTATAGTCTCCCTATGAAACACACCGCCATACTCACCCTGTTGGCTGGGCTCCTAGCAGTAAACATAGGAGTTCTGACGATAGGGGCTGACACCTCGACCTCACCAATCGGGGCCTGGTGGATCTGCTTTTTCGCCCTGGTCCCCTTCGGTCTAGGACTTCTGGTTTGGCTCGGGTTTCGTTGGGCCGTTATGGTCTGTGTGATGTATGGGACGGTAGGGTTGGCGATGGACGTCGCAACGATAGTCCAAATCCTGTCAAAAGATCCGGACAGCATGCTGCTCCTGCTGAGCAGCCTGGTCAGCGGCTTCTTGAACTTCCTCTTGATCCTGTTCGGAGGACGCTCATTTTTGGATGTGCGGTAGGCGCCGACGCCTCAAGAATTCCATTTTCCCAGTCCTCTGTCTTCTTCTTGAGCTGGAGTGATTTGATT
>SXPO01000239.1 GCA_005793285.1 Nitrospiraceae bacterium | reverse complement strand
GGCTCCGGTCGTCTCACGCAACGCGCGGCGCTCTTCGATGTACAGCAAGATGAGAAGAAGAGTCAGAGGCAGGAGGCCGACCATCACGATCGCCGCGATGATCTTGCGCTGGAGGCTGTGAAACCGGCTCCAGAGTGCCATGGTTACACCAGAATAATGCCTGAAACGTATGTCGATACCGGACCGCGTTGCATGTTGAATGGTAGGTTCACGTCTAGCCCCTAGACCTGACACCCACCACTCAATCGTTCGTATCGACCGGGGAGCCAGCGAAGCGAGCGTCACCAACGACGCAACGCTATTCCACCACCAGCCTAGCTACGATTCAAGAGCCGACCTGATTTTCCAGGCCATAGCAGCAACAGCGGACTGGCGACAAAGACGGACGAATAGGTTCCAAAGATCACGCCACCCAGCAGCGCCAGGGAAAAATCGTGGAGCACTTCCCCGCCGGCCAGCGTCAAAGGAATGAGCACCAGCACGACCGTTAAGCTGGTCACAATGGTACGGCTCAACACCTGGTTGACCGCCGTGTTGATGGTCGCCTCTTCAGTCTCACGCCGGCGCGACTTCAAGTTTTCCCTGATCCGGTCGAACACAACGACCGTATCGGTCAGCGAATACCCAGCCAGCGTCAAGAGCGCCGTCACGATCAATAGGGTAATCTCCTTATCCAGCACATAGAATGCGCCGAGGACGGCCAGGACGTCATGGAAGGTCGCCAACGCCGCGGCAACTCCAAAGCGAAGCTCGAACCGCGCCGCGATATACAGGATGATGCCGATGAACGAGATGACGATGGCGATGAGGGCATCCTCCTGAAGCTTCTTGCCGATGGTGGGGCCGATCTCCGTGCTGGAGTCCACGACGAACCGGTTCGAGGCGAACTTCGTTTTGAATACCTCCACGACGGCCTCGGCCGTCTTCTCTTCAATAGTTGTGGACGCCTTGATGCGGATAAGCAGTTTGTTGTCCTGCCCAAATTCTTGCAATTCGGCGTTCCCAAGCCCGTTGGCTTCTAAGACCTTTCTCGCCTCATCGATTCGTATCGGCTGCTCAAACTTTAGCTGGACCGCCGTCCCACCGGCGAAATCAATGCCGAGATTGGCTGCCCCCCGCGCAATCTGTACCACGGCGATCAGTCCCAGCAGCACCATGACGCCTGAAAAAGCGAAGGCAATCATGCGTTTACCCATGAAGTCGATATTGGTCTTTCCAAGAATCTCTAACATGCTGACTCCCTTTTCTAAACTAGCGCGATCGGCTATCAGCCATCAACATCGCTCTAAATGCTCAACGTCTCCACCTTGGGCCGCTGATTCAGGAGGTCGAAAATCACTTTGGTTCCGACCAGCGCCGTAAACAGGTTGATCGCAATGCCCAGGCACAATGTCACGGCAAATCCTTTGATCGGTCCGGTTCCAAACAAGAAAAGGGCAACCCCGGTGATCAGCGTCGTCACGTGCGAATCGATGATCGTGAGCAGGGCCTTGTCATACCCGGCGTCGATCGCCGACCGCACGGCCTTCCCGCCGCGCAACTCTTCACGGATACGCTCGAAAATCAGCACATTCGAGTCAACGCCCATCCCGATCGTGAGCACAATCCCGGCGATGCCCGGTAATGTCAGTGTCGCAGTCAACGCGGACAACGCGCCCATCAGACACACGAGATTTAGCATCAGCGCAAAGTTGGCGATCACGCCGGACAAGCGGTAATACACCGCCATGAATAGCACGACCATGGCCCCCGCAATGATCGTCGCCTTGACGCCCTTGTCGATCGAATCCTGTCCGAGCGACGGACCGACCGTTAGGTCTTGAACGATCTTGAGAGGCGCCGGCAGTGCGCCGGCCCTCAACACGATCGCCAGATCATTGGCTTCCTGCGTTGAGAAGGTCCCTGTAATCTGCGCTCTGCCTCCGGAAATACGCTCTTGTATGACCGGCGCGGAATAGATCGTGTTATCGAGCACCACGGCCATGCGTTTTTTGACATTGTCCGCTGTGATCCGTTCAAATTCTTGTCCGCCCTTGGCATCAAACGTAATAGAGACATAGGGGTCGTTGAATTGCCCGATGGAGACTCGCGCATCGCTGAGCACGTCGCCGGTGAGCATCACCCGCTTCTTGACCACATAGGGGATGCGGTATTCGCGGCCGGTCTCTTTCTCGATCGAGCGCTCAAACAGGATCTGGTCTCCTTCAGGCAGTTTGCCCTCAAACTGGCTAATGATCTCAGCTTCTTTGTCTCTGGGAATCGCGGCAGGCAACTCCAGCCTCAACTGACTGTCTTCGTCCAGCATTTTAAATTCGAGCAGCGCGGTTTCCTTGATCAAGTCCTTTGCGCGCTTCGGATCCTTGACGCCGGGCAGCTGCACGACGATCTGTTTCAATCCCTGCCGCTGCACGACCGGTTCCGCCACACCAAACTGGTCGATGCGGTTCCGGATCGTCTCCAACGCCTGATTGATGGTCGAATCCTTGATGCGCGCGATCTCGGTGTCGCGAAGCTCCCAGACCAGTGAGCCGGCAGTTCCGGCTGCATCCTTTTCCGTGAAGGTCGGATAGTCATCGAGGAGTTTCTGGATCTGCGCTCTAAGATCGACATTCTGGAATTGAATCGTGATGTGCGCCGGCCCTGTGCGCTTCACCGATTCGACAGGAATCTTTTTGTCGACCAACAGATCTTGGAGCGACATCGCGGATCGATCCACCGCGATCTCCACCGCGCGGTCTTCATCCACCTCCATGACCATGTGGATGCCGCCCTGCAAGTCCAGCCCCAGGGTAATCCCCTTGTTCGGCAGAACCGTCTTGGCCCACACCGGCAACGCCTGATATACCGGCTGATAGGTCGGCACAAATGACACCACCGATGCCACCAGGACCAGCGCTAATAACCACAACCGCCCCGCCACCTTCTTCATGTCGTTTCCAACCCCTTTGCCGCGTTTGGATTACACATCTTTGTCTTTGTCCTCGTCCTCTCCACGCACCCGCGCGATATTCTCACGCTGCAGCTTGACCTTGGTATTGTCGGCGATTTGAAGCGTGACCGTCTCTTTCCCCAGATTGACGACCGTTCCCCAGATGCCGGACGTCGTCACGATCTTGTCGCCCTTTTTCAGCGCATCCAATAAGGACTTCTGTTCTTTCTGCTTCTTCTGTTGGGGCCGAATCAGCAAAAAATAGAAAATGACGAAAATCAATATGAACGGCACAAACGTCAGCAGGCTGCTCGACCCTGAGCCGCCCCCGCTTGTCCCTTCAGCCCACGCAATAGAATCCATCAGCATTGAACGATTCCCCTCTTCGTTAGAGATCTTGCGGCATACGCCGCGCCGTACCGGCATCACAATCGACCGAGGCCTTGACCTCAGGCAGTTCCTGCGCGTGGCTACGATAAAATGCGTCTCGAAATTCTGGAAACGAGCCTTCTGCGATGGCTGTCCGCAACCGGCGCATGAAATCTGAAAAATACCAGAGGTTGTGGATCGTATTCAGCCTCGATGCCAGCATTTCTTTGACCACATACAGATGATGCAGATAGGCCCTCGAATATCGGGCGCAGACCGGACATCCGCAGTCTGGATCAATGGGCCGTTCATCCCGAACGTATTGTGCCTGTTTGATCACTACCCGCCCGCCTGTCGTAAACAAGGACCCGGTTCGGCCATGCCGGGACGGCACGACACAGTCGAATAAATCGATGCCGCGAGACACGCCCTCGATCAAATCCTCCGGATGCCCGACGCCCATGAGGTAGCGTGGTTTATCCTCCGGCAATTCCGGCACCGTCGCATCCAACATGGCGTGCATCTCGGCCTTGCTTTCGCCCACGGACAAACCGCCGACTGCATACCCATCGAATCCCAGCGCCGTCAAATCTCTCGCCGACTGCGCGCGCAGATCGTGATCCAGCCCGCCCTGAACAATGCCGAACAACGCCTGGTCCGCTCTTCTCCGGCTCGCCTGACAACGCTCCGCCCACAGCTTGGTTCGGCGCACTCCATCTTGCACCGCCTCCCGGCTCGCAGGAAGCGCCACACATTGATCGAAGGCCATAATGATATCGGCGCCCAGCGATTCTTCGATCTCGATGGCTGTTTCCGGCGTAATGAAATGGGTCGAGCCGTCGATGTGCGATTGAAAGGTCACGCCTTCGTCGGTCACGGTGCACAATTTGGCCAAACTGAAAATCTGAAATCCTCCGCTGTCGGTCAGGATCGCCCCGGACCAACCGGTGAACGAATGCAGCCCCCCCATTTCGGCAACAATTTTATGGCCTGGCCGCAAATACAAATGATAGGCATTGTTCAGCATCAGCCCGAACCCGAGACGGTGAAGATCATCCGGTTCAAGCCCCTTCACCGGCCCTAATGAACCCACCGGCATAAAGGCCGGCGTCTCGATCACAGCACGGGCGGTCCGCAGTTGGCCGAGTCTCGCGTTGGAACGCTGATCGCGTTGCCGAAGCTGAAACTGCATCATCGTCTGCTCACTGCTCTTCCTTACATCTGCTCAGGGGCTGAAATCCCAAGCACCGACAAACCGTTTCGGAGGACCTGCTGAACGCCCCGCATGAGCACAAGCCTGGCTGCAGTCTTCTTGGGTGTCAGCTCTTCGACTGGTTCCGCCTCACCTAATTCCTGTATGCCCGCCGGAGGCAGAATCCGATGCTTGTTGTAAAACGTGTGCAACAGCGCCGCGAGCTGCTGCAAATAGTAGGTCATTCGGTGCGGCTCAAACGCCGAGGCGCTCGTCTGAAGCATGTCCGGGTAAGCAGAGAGCTTTCTGATGAGGCCCAATTCGTCGGGATCGGTCAACACCGAAAGATCCGCGTCCGCCGCCGGAGGACAGGCAATACCCCTGGTGGCCGCGACACGCCAGAGACTGGAAATTCTGGCATGGGCATACTGCACATAATACACTGGATTGTCGGCGGACCGTTGCTTTGCCAAATCTAGATCGAAATCTAGATGTGTCCGTGAATCGCGCATCAAGAAAAAGAACTTCGCCGCATCCGCGCCGACTTCATCGATCACTTCCCGCATCGTGACGAACGATCCGGTCCGCTTCGACATCTTCACTTCGACGCCGGCCCGCAACAGCTTGACGAGTTGGACCAGCACCACATGCAACCGCTCTTTCGGATGGCCGTAGGCCTGCACCACCGCTTGCATCCGGGGAATGTATCCATGATGATCCGCCCCCCAGACGTCGATGAGCAGATCATATCCCCGCCGGAGCTTGTCCCGATGATAGGCAATGTCCGATGCCAGATAGGTATATTCGCCGTCCTGCTTTTTGACAACACGATCCTTTTCATCCCCGAATGCCGAGGAACGAAACCACCAGGCGCCCTCCTGCTCAAAGAGGAGGCCACGGGATTTCAATTCATCCAACACCTGCTCGACGGCCTTGGATTCGAGAAGAGACGCTTCGCTGAACCAGGATTGAAACTCGATGCCGAACGAGCTGAGGTCCTCGCGGATCTGCGCCAACATTTCCCGGTAAGCGAACATGCGGCACTGCGCTTCGAGATCAGCCGGAGCCAGATCGTTCACCCTATCGCCAAGCTGCTGCTTGATCCGCTCTGCCACGGCAGTAATGTAGACGCCATGATAGCCGTCTTCGGGAAATTCGACCGGCCGCCCAGACAATTCCTGGTAACGTGCATAGACCGACGCACCCAAGAGTTTCATCTGCCGGCCCGCATCGTTGACGTAATACTCGCCGGCGACCTCGTAACCCACCGCGTCCAATAAGCGGGCCACTGCTTGCCCGACTGCTGCGCCTCGGCCATGCCCGACATGCAGCGGACCGGTCGGATTCGCGCTCACATATTCGACAAGCACCCGGCGGCCCAGGCCAAGATCCGCCTTGCCGTACGCCGTGCCGTGCGATTCGATTTCCTTCAGCACTTCTTGCCACAATGCGGGCTTCACGGTCAGGTTCAAGAATCCTGGCCGGACAATCTCCACACGCTCAAAGAGCTGTTCCCGGCTGGGAAGATTCTCAACGATGATCTGCGCGATATCGTGTGGCGCCCGCTGCTCGGAAGAAGCCAGCGACATTGCAACCGTCGATGCCAAATCACCCCACTCAGGCCGCTTGGGTGCATCCAACGTAAGAGCCGGCCAGGATTCTGTCTTCAGCTGGCCCTTTTTCTTAGCCCCATCGAGGGCTCCAAGCAAGGCTGTTGCGACCATCTCTTGGACCACGCCTTGAGACACGGAAAATCTCCTAAGTCGTTACCATTGAAAGAGAAAATGAACGGGGTACTGTAGCACAGGAGTCTGGCTGAGACAAGGCGTACTGCGAAGGATTTCGAGGAGTTGTGCCGGTCAATTTTACGATCTTCCTACCGGCTGCAACGATCATCTCGGCTGATATGGCAAAACATGGCTTCCCCGAACAGGCTGCGACAGTCTCCCAAGATAGGCAGGTGCAGAATGCTCCCCGCAACACCGTCACATGGGAACCTCTCGGCGCCCATCGCTCTGGGTCCGTCGGGCCGAACAATGCAATGGCCGGGACAGCGAGCAACGCAGCCAAGTGAGTCATCCCTGAATCATTCCCGATGTAGAGGACGGATCGCGCCAGAAGACATGCAATGATCGAAAGATCCCCGCCTGCAATCACCGGTATAGTGGGAACCAGGTTGGATAGACCAGCTACGGATTCTCGGTCGGCCGGCCCTTCGAGAATGAACGGGCACATATTCTCGCGTTGAAATTGCTCTATCGTCAAGGCCAGGACTTCAGGATTGACGCATTTCCAGCGGCTTCCACTGCCGGGATGTATCAGGACGATGGGCCGATCGAATGGAATCCCCACACGTTCAAGATGGACCTGTCCTCGCTCCACAAGATCGGAAGGGATCTGCATCTGCCCATCGAGCGAGCCATCGTCCGCAGTCTCGCCGATTGTTTCCAAAAACCGATCGCGTTGGTGCAGGGTCTTCAGTTCAGGGTTAAAGGGCGACTGAATCCACAGCTCTCGGACCCCACAGCATCGCAATACAGTTGCGAGAGTCCCTCCTTCGTCATTCATCCAGGCGACAGCACAATCACTCTCTGTGAGCCAACACCCAAGTTCGCTTGAAGCAGGGACAGAGCCGGTAAAGAGGTCCGTACAAGCAGCACCTTGCACGGGTATCCAGGCATCGACCATCCGGCACTCCAGCAGGAACCGTCCAATCGGTTCGTTGGAGATGAGAAGACTACGGTGAAGTGGAAACCGAGCCAGAAGACACTTGATCGCCGGGACCGCCAGCACGACATCTCCCAGAGCGCCGGGGTGGAGAATGACAACGGTGCGTGCCATGTGTTTATGCGGACGAAGCGGGATCTGTTCCGCGCGCATACCGCATGCGCGCGGCATCCAGATCCGCCGGCGTATTGACGTTGATGAACGACAGCCCTTCGTGATCGATCTTCCGCAATTCGCTTTCGGTCACGAACCGAGTATGAAGTGACGGGTGCACAACAAGGTGCTGGATCTTCAGGTGATGGATATACAGCATCTCCTCGATCACAGGAAGACATCGCCGGCTATAGAGCGCATGCGTCGGTTGCAGTCCTTGTTCCAATCGAACCATAACGATATCGGCCTGGCCTTTGAGAGACACCACATGACGTACCAACGTCGGATTGAGAAACGGCATGTCACAGGCGACGACAAAGATATACTCTGTATGAGCCTGTTTGAGTCCCGTATAGAGCCCTCCCAGACTGCCACAATCTGCCACGAGGTCACGAACCACCGGAACCGCCGCCTCCAACGGCGGGCTGTCCTGTGCGATCACGACACAGACCGTTTGAAAAATTGATTGGAGCAGGGCCAGAGTCCGTTCAAACAGAGTCTGCTCCCCGATAAGGAGAAAGCGCTTATCTTCGCCCATGCGCCGGCTCTTGCCGCCGGCGAGAAGAATCCCTGTCACATCGCCAATCATGGCATCTTCGACAACGCGCCTCCTTGAAAAACAAAGAGGGGGTGAGTTTCCCCACCCCCTCCCTCTACTCTTCCAATAGTCGTCTCGTTCAGATTAGAGCGTCTTGCCCTTCTTCCTATTGGCGCGGCGGGTCAACACCCATCCTTCCAACAGTACAACGCCGAACGCAATCACGACCGGATAGATGTACGTCTCTTGTGGAATCGGAGGATTCATGAACGTGTAATAGAAAGCCGATACGGCCATCTTCCGTCCTGCATCGCCGTTATG